>JBDUAS010000272.1:0-9191 GCA_040004535.1 Deltaproteobacteria bacterium | reverse complement strand
TCATGAGTGGTTGCAGCTCGTGTGATTCACCGGCTGGCCGCACGTACTACGAACGAAACATCGAACCTATCCTGCAGCAGAAATGCGCAGGCAACACGTCGGGCTGCCACTCGACCAATGCCGACGACCCGTATCAGTTCGCGGCGGGCAACTTCGACGTCACGTCGTTCGACAACGTCCAGAAGCGGCGCGACGTGCTCACCCGGTTCGGCGCATATCCGCAGCCGCTGCTGCTGATCAAAGCGATCGCGCCGGAGATTCCGGATCCGCTGAAGCCGTCGCGGCTGCAGTTCCAGTACGGGCTCGATCCCTCCGACCCGACCGGCAACACGCCGGCGTTCCGCGACATCGAGGTGCTGCACGCCGGCGGCGCGATCCTCGAGCTCAACTCGGATGCGTACCTGACGCTCCAGACCTGGCTCGAGAATGGCGCGACCGAGAACGGGCTCAAGCCGCCGACACCTGCGCAGACCGGTAACGGCACGTGCTCGACCGCGGTGCCCTCGGGGTTCTCCGCGACGACCGCGATGATGAATCCGAAGTACGCCGCCGGCCTCGACAAGTTCAAGAGCGACGTGATGCCGATCCTGAAGCAACACGGCTGCACGTCGTCGAACTGTCACGGCGCACCGCAGTCGGACTTCTACATCACGTGCGGCACCGACGATAACCAGCTCGCGTTCAACTTCACGCAGGCTTGGTCGTTCGTGAACAACCCCGTCGACGATTCGCAGATCCTGCGCGTCCCGCTCGCGATCGCGGGCGGCGGCCGCGGCCATACCGGCGGCGATCAGTTCGCCAGCACCGACGACGGCGACTACACGACGATCAAGAACTGGGCGACGAGCGTCGGCCTGCTCGACTTCGCGAACGGCGATCCGGTCAAGCAGTACTTCAAGGACAACGTCCAGCCGATCCTGATCGCGCGTGGTTGCCAGTTCGAGGCGTGTCACTCGCCTGCGGCCACGAACGACTTCAAGCTGCGCACGGGGACCGAAGGCTTCTTCTCGGCGGTCGCGCTCGAAAAGAACTACGAGCTCCTGAAGGGCGACTTCATGGCGATGGAGTTCCCCGATTCGCGGCGCGGCCGCGCGATCGCGAAGGCGCTCCTGACCGACGATCCACGCACGAGCACCGTCGGTGGCATCCAGCACCGCGGTGGTCCCGTGCTCGAGACCCCGGGTCTCGCCGCCGATCCAGCCGGCACGACGATCGCGCCGACCACGCCCGCGTGCACGACCGCACCGGCGAGCACGACCCCGTTCTGCATCATCCAGAAGTGGGTCGACCTCGAGCGCGCCGCGATGGCAGCGCAAGTCACGCCGATGAACCTGAACGACACCATCCCGGTCGTCTATGTCGACCGCCCGGCAGGCCAGACCGCAGGCCCGCTCGAGTTCGATACGTTCCAGGGCGGCGCCGAGCTGCGCGTCGTTACCGCGAAGTTCGGTGCGGACTACGGCCGCCAGCTCACCGTCGATAACGCGACCCAGGCGTCGCTGAGCGCCGGCTGCGCGGGCCTCGGGGCGAACCCCGATATCGGCCGGCCGAGCGTCAAGAACGACGGCGACACCGTCGCGTTCGCGGGCCGTGCCTCGGCCGCTGCAGGCTGGCGAATCTTCACGGTCAGCATCGCGAGCAAGACGTGCACGGCGGTCGCGAGCGGTGCGACCGCCGCGGTCTCCGACTTCGATCCGACGTGGTCGCCGGACGGCGCCTACCTCGTGTTCGCCTCGACGCGCGGCAAGAGCGGCGTCGTCGAGACCCGCGTCGCCGCACGCCCGCAATCGGACCTGTGGCGCATGCAGATGCCGAGCGGCACGCCGGAGCAAGTGACGTTCCTGTCGAACTCCGAGGTCAACCCGCAGATGATGCGCGAGGGCCGGATCATCATGTCGACCGAAAAGGCGAGCGATGGCTTCTATCAAGTCAGCGGCCGCCGCATCAACTGGGACCTCACCGACTACCACCCGCTGCTCGGCCAGCGCGCGATGTCGAGCTACACGAGCCCGACCGATCTGATGACACAGAACCCGTCGATCGGTTATTCGCAGGCGACGTACATCAAAGAGGGCAGCGACGGCAGCTTCCTGTTGATCCTGTCCGACAGCACGAACGGCGTGCCGGTGCTGAAGGGCGGCGCGGGTGCGCTCGCGATCTTCAACCGCAGCATCGGTCCGTTCGAACAAGGCCGCCTCGATGCCGGCTATCTCAAGTCGGTCCGGACGCTCGGCTCCGGCGTGGAGACCGGTCACGCCGGCGCGACCGCCGGGTTCCGCAGCCCGTCGTCGATGCCGGATGGTCGGATCCTGGTCTCGCGCGCGGCGCTGCCGGCACTCGCGTGGGACGTCGTCGCGATCGACCCCCGGACGAGTGCGGTGCAATCGCTCGGCATCACGCAGACCAACGGTGCGGTCGTCGATGCAGTGCTCGCGTACAAGTTTCCGGCGCGCGTGCTCTACGACAACCACCGCCAGCTCGTGTTCGGCGGCGCGTCGTCGACCGAGGACACCGCGCACGCGGTGCTCTACATGCCCGACGCACCGATGGTGTTCACGCTGCTGACCGGCAACCTGCGCCGCGGCCGCCCGGTCGACGACTTCCGCAAGGCGAAGTTCCTCGCGGTGTACTCCGAAGGCATGTGTCCTGCGGGTCCGTGCTCGCGCACGACGAACGGGATCTACGAGAGCCGGATGATGATCGGCAAGTCGCCGCTTGCCGACGATGGCTCGGTCAAGGTCGAGCTCCCCGCCGGCCAGGGCGTGATCCTCGAGCTCCAAGACGACGCAGGCAACTCGATCGTGAAGATGACCGAGGAGCATCAGCTCGGCCCGGGCGAGTCGATCTCGATGGGCGTACGCGAGACGACGACGAACACCTCGGGTTCGACGGTGCAGCTTTTCGATGCAGTGTGCGGCGGCTGCCACGGTTCGGTGTCGGGCCACGAGCTCGACATCGTGGTGACGCCCGATGCGTTGACCGGTGCATCGCAATCGATCAGTCAGCTCGCGCAGCCAGATAAGCTGGGGAACTAGGACACACCGAGAAAATCTCGCAGCCGTTCGAGCCGGCAGAAAATCGTCACATTCGTTTATGCTCGATCGCGGTGGTGACCGAGTTGTCGGGCGGGGATCGTAGCGTCGTTCGTGACATCGCCGAGGAGCTCGCCACGATCCGGCTCGATCGTCCGGGCTCGGCGCTTCCCGGCATCCTGCCGGCCGCGCGCCGCGCGATCGAGTGCGAGTCGCTGCTCGTCCTGTCGCCGCTCGAGCGAGTCACCGGATGGGACATCGAGCGTTTCGATCACGACAACTTTTCCGACGGGCCCGAGTTCCGCGACCGGTTCTTGCGATTCTTCGCGACCGCGCCGCGCCGCTACGCCTGGTACGACGCGAGCCGGCCGGAGCCGGATCAACGCAATCGCTTGATCGACGCACTCGCGATCATTCCACCCTCGGAGTACGAAGCCTCGCGGATCTACCGCGAGGTGATGGAGCCTTCGGGCCTGCATCTCCATCGCCAGCCTCGCGTGCTCGTCTGCGATGGCCCGTCGCTACTCGGCTGGTTCGGCGCGTTCCATCCCATGCCGTTCGACGCGCGCCAGAACGGGCTGCTCGCCGCGCTCGTGCCCGCCGTGCGAGCGCGGCTGCGGATGGAGCGCCAGCTCGCGCACACCTCCCGCGTCCACGCGGTGCTCGATCACGCGCTCGAGCAGATCGGCGCACCGGCGTTCGTCGTCGGCGCGACCGGGCAAGTGCTCGAAGCGTCGAGCTCGGCGCTGGTCTTGTTGCAGTCCCGGCGCACCGAGGTCACCGCCGCGATCCTCGACGCCGTCGCCGGGCGGCCGCGAAGTTGCAGTGGGCTGCCGCTCGAGCTCACGCGGATCGCGGAGCCCGGAACCCCGACGTGCTACCTCGCGGTGATGCGCGCAGGCTCGGCGGACACGCGGATCGCGAGCGCGGTGCTCGCAGCTTGTGTGCGCTGGGGACTGACGCCCCGCCAGCGTCAGGTCCTCGAGCTCGTCGTCCGCGGGACCGCGACCCCGACGATCGCTGCCCAGCTCGGCGTCAGCGCCCGCGCGATCGAGCTCCACCTCACCGCGCTGTTCGATCGCGCGAGCGTCGACAATCGTTCCGCGCTGATCAGCGCGGTCCTCGCGCCGGATTGATATAGTCGCGGCAGTGAAGGGGTTGGTTGTTCTCTGTCTTGCGGGGTGCGCGACTCTCGGTGCTACCCCGCCTACCGCGCCACCGCGCACCACTCATCTCGGCCTCGACCTCGAGCGCTTCGAGCTCATGAACGGGCTCCGCGTCGTGCTCGTGCACGACCCGACGGCGCCCGAGATCACGGTGACGATGCGCTACGCCGTCGGTGGCATCGACGATCCGGCGGGGCAGGCGGGCATCTCGCACCTCGTCGAGCACTTGATGTTCCAGCAGGTGCTCGGCTCGCAAACGCTGTTCGCACATCTCGAGGCCGGTGCGAGCGAGTTCAACGGTGCGACCACGTACGACGCGACGACGTACGTCGCACGCGCCGATCCAGCTCGCCTCGACGAGCTGCTCTCGATCGAAGCAGTGCGCGCCGGGCTGCGCTGTGTCTCGATCACAGATTCGGTGTTCGAGCGCGAGCGCGAGGTCGTGATCAACGAGCTACGCCAGCGCAGCGAGGCCAGCGCGTTGCGCGCTGCGCTCCACGGCGCTGCATTCGCGGGCGGCCATCCGTACCGGATCTCGCTCGGCGGTACCGACGCGAGCGTCGCGGCGATCACGCGCGCCCAGGCATGCGCGTTCGCGGATGCGCACTACGCGCCGAACAACGCGGTCCTGGTGGTCTCCGGCGATCTGACCGCGGTGGAGCTCCAGGCCGCGCTCAAGAAGTTCCTCACCCACATCGCGCGCCGCGAGATCACGCCGCACGTCGTGGTGCCACCTCCCCAGCTCAGCGGCGTGTTGAATATCGACGCACCGATCGATCGCGACGGTTTGATCGTGACCTGGCCTCTACCAGACGAGCCACGGGCCCGGATCCAGATCCGCGCGCTCGCGGCCGAGGTCGCGGCGCTCGCCGATCGAGGCATTCGCGGCCACATCGGGCTCGTCGAGCTCGGCGATCTGCACGCGCCGATCCTCGGGCTCGTCGCGTTCCCGGCGCAGGGCGAGTCGGTCGACGCGGCGAAGAACGCGGTCTCGACGGCGCTCGCGGGCCTCGCCGCCGCGTTGGAGATGCCGGGCACGTTCGGCGCCCTCGAATTCGCTGCGACCCAGCAGCACGCGATCTATCGCCTGTTCGCTTCGCTCGAGCCAGGCCCCGAGCGCGACGCGTGGCTCGCCGCCGAGCTCCTCGCTGGACACGATCCGTCGGCAACCCTCGCTGCCGAATTCGGCGGCTTGCGCGAGCTCCAGCGCGGCGATGCGGCCCGGCTCGTCATGTCCTACCTCGCGCTCGACCACGGCCAGGTCACCGTCCTGAAGGCGAGCGGTCCGGTGCGGGGACGCGATGCGGTGCTCGCGGTCGCGATCCACGATCTCGGCCAGCGCCGCGATCCGCCGGACCCGGCACTCGCCCACGCCGCGCTCGCCCAGCCCCCACCGCCGCCGATCGACGCGATTCGCACGCGCGTGTTGCCGAACGGGCTGCGGATCGTCCTCGTGCCGCTCACGAGCGTGCCGACCGTCGACGCGCGGCTCGTGTTCGCCACCGGCACCGCCGACGAGCCGAGTCATCGGCGCGGCGTCGCGCTGCTCGCCGCGGACACGCTCGGTTGGGACTTTCACTACCTCAATGATCTGCTCACGTTCGCGTCCGCCGGCGGCGCGATCGTCGCCGAGGTCGGCTTCGATCACACGAGCTTCGTCGCGCGCGGTCTCGACATGTCCCTCGACTATCTGCTCGCCGGCCTGCGCCGGGTAGTGCGCGAAGGGCGCTACGATCCGAAGACGATCGCGGCGGCGTTGCACCGCGAAGCGAAGCGCGACGACGACAACAACGCGGCGCTCGCGGATGCCTGGCGCGGCGCGCTCTACGGTCCCGGTCACCCGTATGTCGTGGCGGGCGTCGTCCGCCACATCGCCGGCAACCTCACGCGCGAGGACCTCGAGCAGTTCCGCGCCGCCCACTACGTGCCGGCGAACGCGACGCTCGTGATCTCCGGCCATTTCGACGTCGACCTCGCGGAGCGCTGGATCGATTATCTGTTCGGGGACTGGGCCGATCGCAGCGGACGCGGCGAGGTCGTACGCCCGTCGGTCGAGGCCGCACCGCATCCGGTCGCGCTCGCGACCTACGCGGAGACCGCGCAGGTCGGCCTCGCATGTGCGTTTCCCGCGAACGGCGCGCTCGCCGAGCGCCTCGTCCTCGCCGAGATGCTGTCGAACGTCGCCGAGGATGTCCGGCATCAGCTCGGCGCGAGCTACTCGCTGGGCGCGCACCTCGAGAGTCACCGGCTCGCGTCCGAGTACGTGCTCGAAGGCTTCGTCGAGAGCGGCCGGGCAGAGGAGGCGATGAAGCTGCTCGCCGGGCGGGTCGCCGCGCTGCGCGACGACCCCGATGCCGCAGCGCGCGCGTTCGTGATCGCACGTGCGCGCGTCGTCACGCGGTTGCGCTCGATCGGAGGTGGCGCGAGCTCGCTCGCGGCGCATGTCCAAAGCGATGTCGTGCTCGGCCGCGCGCCGCTCTCGACCTTCGAAACGGCGCGCGCCGCGGCGGGACTGACGATCGACAAGCTCGCTCCGTCGCTCGCGCAGCTCGACTTCGCGCGCGCGCTGATCGCGTTGCGCGGTCCCGAGCCTGCGGTCACCGCGGCGCTCGCCGCGCTCGGCCGCGTCGCGACCGTCCTGCCGCCGACCGCGCCGGCCGCGGATACCGACGAGGAACCGCCGTCGACCGCACCGGTCGTCGCAGGCGAAGACGACAACTTCGACGTCCGCGACATTCAACCCGCGATCACCGAAGCGGCGCCAGACCCGAGCCCGCAGCTGAGCGCGGCGGTCGCCGCCGGCTATAGCTTCGGGTCGATCAGCAACCTCGACGTCAGCGGGTTCTCGATCGCGGGCCAGCTCGGCTACCGGATCGATTCGATCACGTCGTTCGGCTTGCACCTCGACGCGGGCGCCGCGACGACGGACTACACGGTCGGCTTCCAGACACCGATCACACATCACGTCACGGTGGTGCCGCTCGACCTGGCCGCGTACATCCAGGGCGATGCGCTCGGCTTCGCGTGGGGCGAGGTCTTCATGGGCCTCCACCTCGATCACTTCGACGACACGAGTGCGGCCGCGCCGGAGATGTCGGCCGCATCGTGGCAGACCGGCTTGGTCGCCGGCCTCGGCGTCGGCCTCGATGTCTATCATCGTGGGCGTGTTCGCCTGTCGCTCTACGGCCGTCTGCAAGGCGTCCTGATGAGCGATACCGGGTTCTCCGCGTTCACGGCCGGTCTCGCACTACGCAGGTAGCTACTTCTTCGCGCCGCCGCCGTTCGACTGGATCACGGCATCGACTGCCCCGCCGTTCGCCTTCATGTCGGGGTGGTCCTTGTTGTCCTTGTCGATCACCGAGTTGATGATCGAGTTGTGCTCGACCGGCGGGCCCTTGTGGGCCTCGCGCTGGGCGTCGACTTCCTTCTTCACGTTCGGATCCTCGACGGCGAGGCCGAGTGCGCCGTAGTCCTTCAAGCGATCGATCGCGCGCACGTCGAACTCACCCGCGCGCCACGCGATCGTGCCGTCCGCGACCTGACCGGCGCCGTACTGGCCTTCCATCACGCCCTTGAACGTCTCGAAGTTGCGCTTCTCCTCGGGGATGATCGAGACGTCGAGCGAGAGGTACATCTTCCACAGCTTCTGATCGTAGAAGAAGAAGAACCGGCGCTGGTTCTTGCCGCCCTCGTTCTCCCAGCGCTCCATCATCGACTCGTTCGTGTTGTGCGCGAACTCGCCCTCGACGATCGAGACGTCCCATGGCGACGTCTTCGAATCGAACGCGATGTACGTCGATGACACGCGCGACAGCTCCGCCTTCTTGTCCTTGCGGTAGCGATCCTGCTGTGTGATGTCGGTCGTGCCTTTGATCTTGTCCTCGTAGCGCTCGTCGATCTGCTTCTGCAGCACGGCGAGAACCTCGTCCTTCGACATGCCGAACTTGAAGCCGCCGAACTTCTCGGCGAGCGCCTTCTTGTGCTCGGCCGAGACCATCGGCGGCGGGCCGACCGGCTTCTTCGGCGCGGGCTTCTTGGCGGTCTTCGCCGGCGTCTTCGCCGGGGCCTTCGCCGGCGTCTTCGCGGCGGGACCCGCGAACGCGACCGAGCTGGAGAGGACGGCGAGTAGAGCGATCTTGATCAGGCGCATACGACCCCTTTCACGGAGTTTCGACGAGCGGGGCTCGCCGCCATTCAAACAGTTACATGAAGAACGAGAAGCGCGAGCCCTTGTTGGCTTCCTGCTGGAGCCGGGTCTCGAGCTTGTTGCCGTCGTCGAGCAACCCACCGGTAGCCTTGCCGTCTTGGCCGGGCTTGCCGTGGATCCGGTCGTAGATCGCCCGGACCCGCCGCGTGTAGTAGTACTCCGACACCGTCGGCTCGCCGCCCTTGATCAGCGAATCACGGACGCCGTTTGGCAACAGCGGCAGGATCTTCTTGGTCGGCACGTTGTCGCTGCCGTCGCGGACCAGGTCACCCTTGATCGGGGTCGAGCCCGGATCGTTCTGGTAGGCGTATGCCGACGGCTGCTCGCCTTGCGGGCAGCTCGGTTGCGGCGACGCGCCGCCGCAGTACACGCCCGACAGCAGCACGATCTTCGCGCCGAAGTCGGTCTTGTCGGTATCGGTCGGCGCCTGCACGAGCACGCCGTACTTGAACTGGCCGCCGACGGTAGCGGCATCCGCGGCGTCGCCGGCGTCTTTGCCCTTCTTCAGCGACATGTCGTCGCCGAGCGCGGCCTTGTTGTGCTGATCGATCATGTCCTTCACCTCGGTGACCCCGGCGTAGAAACCGAGGATCTGACCGGCGGTGTCGGCATCGAGCGTGTTCTCCTTCGCGCGGAACACGAGGTCGGCCTTGTATTCGAGCTTCTGCGCCATCTCCTTGAGCTTCTTGTCGAGCTCGAGATCGGGCTTGAAGCCGCGCTTGGTCTTCGCTTCGTCGAGCGCGGTGTCGAGATCCGACAGCTGCTTCTTCAAGAACGCGACCGTCG
>JBDUAS010000066.1:0-29585 GCA_040004535.1 Deltaproteobacteria bacterium | reverse complement strand
AAGGGCGTCTGGACGCTGCCGCCGAGCTATCGCGACGGCGATAAGGACAAGGCGAAGTACACCGCGATCGGCGAGAGCGATCGCATGACCCTCCGCTTCAAGAAGAAGTGATCGCTCAGCGGCGCGTCGTGATCTGAAAGACGTTGCCCTCGGGATCGATCCCGTCGCAGAACGCGATGCCTTCCCAGCGATGAATGTCGCGCATCGTCACGCCACGCTCGACGAGGGCGGCGCGTTCGTGATCGACATCGTCGACGAGAAAGCACAGCTTGATCCACGTGTCCACGCGTGGCCCGCCGCCTGGGCCGGCGGCCTTCGTCGCGTGGATCGCGAGCACCGCACCGCCCGCGGGATCCGCGAGCCGCACGAACCCGCTCGCCGCATTGCCATCGACGACCTGCATGCCGAGGCTTTCGTAGAATGCCTGCATCCGCGCCGCGTCGTGGACGAACACCATCGCCTGGCCGAGCTTCATCGTGTCACCCACGACGAACGTACTCGACGACCATGGATCTGCGCGAGCCTCAGGTGCTCGGGCGCGCGTTATCGCTCGGTTTGGGCAGACCGCTCGCCCGCGTAGCGGAAGCCGAGATACGCCGCGCCACCCATCATGACGAGCGTCGTGGTCGGGCCGCGCAGCCAGCTCCGCATCAGCAAGCCGAACGCGATCCCACCCACGACGGACTGAAACGGGTTCGCGACGATGAAGTCGCGGAGCTTGTCGAGTTGCTCGCTCCCGGTGTCTTTGGCCTTCTGAAACATGTCGTTACCGGTCGCCTTGACCTTCTCGAACACCTCGGCGCCGCGCTCCTCGATCGCTTCCGCTGCATCGGAAGCTTCGTGCGCCAGGTTCGCGATCAGATCATCGGACTTGCCGGTGTTGCCCGGTTTCTTGCGTGCCGTCGGTTGGGTCATGCCCATGGCTAGAGCATGCCGCGTGCCGTTGTCCGCTACGTGTGCAGCGCGTGACGGCTGACAATCTCGAGCAGCTTGAACGCACGGACCGGCTTGCGCAGCGTTTCCTCGACCGCGAGATCGAGCATCGGCTCGTCGGTCGTGCCGGTCATCACGACCGTCGGGATCTTGATCCACTCGCGGTTGCGGCGCTGCGCTTCGCGAAACTCCGCGCCGTTCATCACAGGCATCTGGAGATCCATGATGATCACGCTCGGTCGGATCTGATCGAGCACCTCCATCGCGTCGCGGCCGTGGGCGGCCGTGCGCACCGTAAAACCGGCGCGCGACAAGATTTCGGTGATGAGCATCCGGACATCCTCCTCGTCATCGACGAGCAGGACGTCAACCGCGGTCGCGCAGGAGCCCATCTCTAGAGCGTACTCTCACGAGCACACACGTCAACGATGCAACGCAGTCAGAAGAACAAGGACGCTGATCTCGTGCACGCGATCGCGCCACGGTGACTCACTCGATCAGTAAAACGCGAGCCGGCGTACGCGTTCGACGAGTGGGCGCAGTGCCTCGCGTGCGGTGGCGCGCAGCGCGTCCGATTCACCGACGACACCGGCCACCGCGGGACCGAACGTGTAATACGCCTCGACCCCGAGCTCGCCGAGCGCGTTCGTGCGGAGCAGCGAGTCACGGAAGTGGCGCAGCGTCTCGACGTCGTTCGCCATGATCGATCCATAGGCCGCGGTCGCCACGAAGCACGCATCGACCGCACCCGACACGCGCGCGGCGGTCGTAACCTTCGTGATCGCGACATCGCCGCCGTTGTGACAGCCGTCGTACGCGCGGATGCCGATCCAGTAGTCGGTCTCCGGCAACAGTCCGTCGAGATCGAACGTCTGGAGATGACCTGGATCCTCCGGCGTGACCTTCGCCGTCACCGGCATCGAGCTCGCGAAGTTCTCCTGCGTCATCGCGTCGGTGGCACGCACGCGGATCTCGTAACTCGCGACGCGGATCTGGTCCTGGCCGACGCCGGGCGCGACGAACGACATCGACATGCCGGAGCTGTTGACGTCGGTCGTGACCAGATGGCTTGGCATCGCGGGCACCTCGGTCGCGACGTTCTGACTGACCACGACCTTGACGCGATACAGGTCGGCACCGTCGGCGACGAGCTCGAGGCGTGATGCACCGGTGCCCGGCGTCGCGGTCGTGATCGATGCATCGGGCGGCCGGATCGCGCCGTCGAGGCCATCCGGATCGCCGTAGCCGAAATAGCTAGCGACCGTCGCTGCGCTCGTCGTCGCGCCGATCGTGAACGGCAGGCGATATACGACCGACGGCTGACCGCGGTACGGCTTGCCGTAATCCGACCAGAAGATGCCGACGGGCGACGGATAGGTCGTCGCGTTGTACGTGTCGTTGAAGTCGAACTCCTGCGCGACCTCGACCTTCAAGACGTAGTCACCCGCCGGCAGATCGCTCGGCACCGCCCAGGGCGCGTGTGCAGCGGTGCCGCCGAGCGGCGTCGGTTGCGAGACCGCATCGAATGGATTGATCGCCTTGTACATGTCGACCGAAGGCGAGTCGCCGCTGCCCCGGATGATGTCGATCCGCGGCGGGTAACCGGTCTTCGCCGGCGACGTCGAGAACTTGCCCTTGTCGGAGTACACGGTCGTCGCGCACGTGCCGGTGTCCCAGCTCATCTCCGTCGGCGTCAGCGGCTTGCAGTAGTGAGCTTCGCGCGAGCTCTGGTTGAACGGGTGACTGAGGTTGTTCTCGCCGCATTGCTGGTAGTCGGCGCCACTGCCGGCGGCGAAGCACGCGTCCGGATCGTCGGACGAGTCGTTCTGGTAGATCACCTGATCGAACGCCTGACCGTTCAGGTGCGACCACACGGGGAACGTCGTGATCCGGCGGCCGTACGGCCAGATCGGTCCGCTGTTGAAGTCGAAGCGGCCGGGGCGGTTACCGAGCCCGAACGTGCCGGTCTCCTGGGTGATGAAGATCGTGTCCAGGTAGGCGCCGGTTGGGGTCTCGAGCCACGCGACGATCTGCAGCTTGTCGGTCGGGGTGAACTGGACGTCGACGCAGCGTCCTGCCTGGTCCGCGCGGACGAGCGCGGGCGTCACCAACAAGAGGCCCAGCGCCATGGCCAGGCGACCACCGAACATCGCGTGATTATTGCCCGGGTCTTTGACGATGCCTAGATGTTCCGCCCGGGGTTCCGTTTCATGGCTCACGCTCGGGAGTTGCGGCGAGCGAAACCGCTCGCTGTGCGCGTCAGACGCAGCGTTAACCCCAAAGTGTCGATACTTTCAGCGTGCGTACGGGCACACACCCTGCACGAGTGCGGGCCGACGTGGCTGCAGTCGAGAAACGATCCACCGCGTTCCTGCCGACGAACGCGATGATCGCGTTGGTCGCAGCGCTGGCGGCGGCTGGTCTGATCGCGATCTTGTCTTATCGATCGCTGCTCTCGCGCTCGGATGCCGCCGACGCGATGAACCACACCAAGCAGGTGCAGCAGCAGACCGAGAAGGTGCTGAGCGCGCTTCGTGACGGCGAGGTCGGGCAGCGCGGCTTTCTGATCACCGGCGCCGACCGTTACCTCGAGCCGTACGAACAGGGGCGCGAGCAGCTGCCCGGTCTCATCGCGGTGCTGCGCCAGCTGACCGCCGACAACGCGACCCAGCAGCAACGGATCACCGAGCTCGAGGCGATCGCGAAGACCCTGTTCGACGAGATGGCGCTGACGATCCGGCGCGAGCGCGCGGGCGATCATGCGGGTGCGCTCGCGATCGTGAATACCGATCGCGGCAAGAACGCGATGGATCGTGCCCGCACCCTGCTGGCCGACATGGAGGATCTCGAGCAGGGCTTGCTCGTCGCTCGCACCGCCGCGTGGGAGAGCTCGGTCACGAGCAGCGCCTACGTCGTGTTCGGCGGGGTCGGCCTGCTGATCCTGATGATCCTCCTCATCGGCTTTTTCGCGTCGCGCGACTATCGCGCGGTTGCGGCCGAAGCATGGGTTCGCCGCGTTCAGGTCGCGCTGACCACCGAGATGCAGGGCGACGTCCGGCTCGAGTCGCTCGGCGAGAAGGTGCTGCGCACGCTGTCCTCGAATCTCGCCGCGCCGGTCGGTGCGGTCTACGCCGTCGACGGCGCGCAGCTGCGCCGGATCGCCGGCATCGCGCTCGCGCCCGATGCTGCGCTCACGAAAAAGGTCGGCGAAGGCGTCGGGGGTGAGGCCGCGCGCGGCGGTGTCACCGTCCACATGGAGAATCTGCCGGACGACTATCTCCGGATCAGCTCGGCGCTCGGAGATGGCCGGCCTCGCGCACTCGCGATCGCACCGGCTGCGGTCGACGGCCAAGTCGTCGCGGTCACCGAGCTCGCGTTCATGCGCTCGCTCGACGACGTCGAGAAGCGTGCCCTCGATCGCGTGTCGGAGGCGATCGCCGTCGCGATCCGCGGGGCGAAGGACCGGACCAAGCTCGAGGAGCTCCTCGAAGAGACCCAGCGCCAGTCCGAAGAGCTCCAGGCGCAACAAGAGGAGCTGCGCGTCTCGAACGAGGAGCTCGAGCAGCAGAGCCGCTCGCTCCAGCTCTCGCAAGGTCAGCTCGAGAACCAGGCCGCCGAGCTCGAGCAGATCAACGAGCAGCTCGAGGAACAGACCCGCTCGCTCGAGCTCCAGCGCGACGATCTCGCGCGGACATCGGCGGAGCTCCAGCGCTCGAGCGAGTACAAGTCGCAGTTCCTCGCGAACATGTCGCACGAGCTGCGCACGCCGCTCAACAGCACGCTGATCCTCGCGAAGCTGCTCGCCGACAACCGCGAGCACAACCTCAACCCCGAGCAGATCAAGTTCGCGCAGACGATCTACACGGCCGGCAACGATCTGCTCACGTTGATCAACGACATCCTCGATCTTTCGAAGATCGAGGCCGGCATGCTCGACGTCCGGCCCGAGGCGATCGTGCTGGCTCGGCTCGGCGACGAGCTGGCGAGCGTGTTCCAGCCGGTCGCACGCCAGAAGTCGCTCGACCTCCAGTTCCACATCGCGACCGCGGTCGAGTCGATCGATACCGATCCGACGAGGCTCAACCAGATCCTCCGCAATCTGCTCTCGAACGCGCTGAAGTTCACCGAGAGCGGTGGCGTGGCGCTGTCGATCACGGAGTCTGGCAACCAGATCCACTTTGCCGTGCGCGACACCGGCATCGGCATCGCGCCGGGCCAGCACCAGCTGATTTTCGAAGCGTTCCGTCAGGCGGACGGTGCGAGCACCCGGAAGTTCGGCGGTACCGGCCTCGGCCTCTCGATCTCGCGCGACCTCGCACGCCTGCTCGGCGGCGACCTCGTCGTGTCGAGCGACGTCGGCCGTGGCAGCACGTTCACGTTGATGTTGCCGAAGGAGTACTCCGGCACCGCGGCGCAAGCCCCCGTGATCGCGGTCCAGCCGATCCCGCGGAGCGATCGGCCACGCGCGGCGAGCCTCGGCGAGCCGATCACGCCGGCCGGCGAGCCCGCGACCGTTCCGCCGTTCACCGACGACCGCAGCACGGTCACCGCGGAGTCGCGCTCCCTGTTGATCGTCGAGGACGACATCACGTTCGCGCGCGTGATCTTCGATCTCGCGAAGGAGCTCGAGTTCAAGGGCCTGGTCGCGACGAGCGCTGAAGATGGCCTCGCACTCGCCCGTCACTACATGCCGAGCGCGATCGTGCTCGACGTCGGGTTGCCCGATCGCAGCGGCCTCGCCGTGCTCGACGCGCTCAAGCGCGATGCGCGGACCCGCCACATCCCGGTCCACATGGCCTCGGGCGACGACTTCGCCCAGACCGCGCTCCAGATGGGCGCGGCCGGCTACGCCATGAAGCCCGTCGAGCGCGAGAAGCTCGTCGACGCGATCAAGAAGCTCGAGGAGAAGTTCACCCAGAAGCTGCGCCGCGTGCTCGTGGTCGAGGACGATGCGCTGCTGCGCGAGAGCACTGCACGCCTGCTCGCCGGCAACGACGTCGAGGTGATCACCGCCGGTACCACCGCGGCCGCGCTCGAGCAGCTCGAGGCCAAGACGTTCGACTGCATGGTGCTCGACCTGTCGTTGCCGGATCGCTCGGGTCTCGAGCTGCTGGAGGAGATGTCGCGCGGTGACGACCACGGGTTTCCGCCGGTGATCGTCTACACCGGCCGCACGCTCAAGCCGGACGAGGTCCACCAGCTCGAGAAGTTCTCGCGCTCGATCATCATCAAGGGCGCGCGCTCGCCGGAGCGCCTGCTCGACGAGGTCACGCTGTTCCTCCATCAGGTCGAGTCGTCGCTGCCGCCGGAGCGCCAGCGCATGTTGCGCGACGCGCGCTCGCGCGAGACCGCGTTCGAAGGCCGCCGGATCCTGATCGCCGAGGATGACGTCCGCAACGTGTTCGCGCTGACCAGCGTGCTCGAACCGAAGGGCGCGAAGGTCGAGATTGCACGCAACGGCCGCGAGGCGGTCGACGCGGTCAAGAAGTTCCCCGACATCGACCTCGTGTTGATGGACATCATGATGCCGGAGATGGATGGCCTCCAGGCGATCCGAGCGCTGCGCAGCGAACCGCAGTACGGCAAGCTGCCGATCATCGCGCTCACCGCGAAGGCGATGCAGGACGATCGCGATCGCTGCATCGCCGCCGGTGCGAACGACTACATCGCGAAGCCGCTCGACGTCGACAAGTTGCTATCTCTGGCGAGGGTATGGATCCGCAAGTGACCGATACGGACGGCCGCGATGCCGAGCTCACCGCGTTTCTCGACGCGATCTACCACGCGCATCACTACGACTTCCGTAGTTACTCGGAGGCATCGCTGTTGCGCCGGCTCCGCAACGCGCTCCTCTACTTCAAGGTGCCGTCGCTGACCCGTCTGAAGGACAAGCTGCTGCGCGAGCCCTCGATGTTTACCGAGCTGCTCCGGTTCCTGACCGTCCAGGTCAGCGACATGTTCCGCGATCCGAGCTACTTCCGGGCGCTCCGCGCCAAGGTCGTGCCGTACCTGCGCACCTACGCGTCGCTCAAGCTCTGGGTCGCCGGCTGCGCGACCGGCGAGGAGGCGTACTCGCTCGCGATCCTGTTGCGCGAAGAGGGCCTGCTCGACCGCACGATGATCTACGCGACCGACATCAACCCCGAGGCCCTGCGCAGCGCGCAAGACGGCGTCTACGACACCGAGCGGCTCGCGCGGTTCTCGGAGAACTACCAGCTCGCGGGCGGCGCCGGCTCGCTGTCGGACCACTACTCCGCGGCCTACGGCGGCGCGTTGTTCGATCGCAAGCTGCGCGACGCGATCGTGTTCTCCGACCACAGCCTCGCGACCGACAGCGCGTTCGCCGAAGTGCAGCTCGTATCGTGCCGCAACGTTCTCATCTACTTCGAGCGGGAGCTGCAAGAACGCGCGCTCGGCGTGCTCACCGAGTCACTGTGCCGCAAGGGCTTCCTCGGGTTGGGGCTCAAAGAGACGTTGCGCTTCACCACGCTCGCTCCACGCTTTCAGGAGTGCGACGCCGAGGCGCGGATCTACCAGCTGCTATGAGCGACCTCATCGTGATCGGAGGTTCGGCCGGCGCCCTCGAGGCGCTGCTCGTGCTCGTCCCCGCGCTTGCCGACGACGTGATCGCGCCGATCGCGATCGTGATCCACCTCGGCGCGAACCAGCGCAGCCTGGTCCCCGATCTCCTGCGCAAGGTCACGCGGCGCACCGTCGTCGAGGCCGAGGACAAGCAGCCGCTCGAGGCGAACTTCATTTACGTCGCGCCGCCCAACTACCACTTGCTCGTAGAACGAACCGGCACGCTCGCGCTGTCGGTCGATGAGGCCGTGAACTTCTCGCGCCCGTCGATCGACGTGCTGTTCGAGTCCGCGGCCGATGCCTATCGCACGCGTTGCACCGGCGTGTTGCTGTCGGGAGCGAACGACGATGGTGCCCGCGGCCTCCAGCGGATCGCGGATGCAGGCGGTCGCGCCTACGTCCAGGCCCCGGCGTGCGCGAATCATCCGACGATGCCCGACGCCGGCCTGCGCAGGCTCGGTCCGCGTGCACGTGTGTTCCCGATCCCCGAGCTTGCCCGGGCCCTTGGCCCGACCGCCACCGCGGCGTACGCCGAGGGCCGACCGTGACCTCTACGATCAAGATCCTCCTCGTGGACGATATCGACGAGAACGTCGTCGCACTCGAAGCGTTGCTGCGCCGCGATGGCCTCGAGCTGTTGAAGGCGCGGTCCGGCTCCGAGGCGCTCGAGCTGTTGCTCGTGAACGACGTCAGCCTCGCGCTGCTCGATGTCCAGATGCCCGAGATGGACGGCTTCGAGCTCGCGGAGCTGATGCGCGGCTCCGAACGGACCAAGCACGTCCCGATCATCTTCGTCACCGCGGGCGCCCGCGACCCGTACCGCGTGTTCAAGGGCTACGAGACCGGCGCCGTCGACTTCCTGTACAAGCCGATCGATCCGCACATCCTCCGCTCCAAGGTCGACGTGTTCATCGAGCTCGCGCGCCAGCGCCTGCAGCTCGCCGAGGCGCTCCGGCTCAACGAGATGTTCGTCGGGGTCGTCGGTCACGATCTGCGCAACCCGCTCGGCGCGGTCGTCGCTGGTTCGGATTTGCTGCGAGAGACCGTCAGCGATCCCGTCTCGAAACGCACGGTCGCGCGAATGATCGCCGCGAGTCACCGAATGACCGAGATGATCGAGCAGCTCGTCGATCTCACGCGGGGTCGACTCGGCGGTGGCCTCGGGTTCGTGCGCACGCGCGTGTACGTCGACCTCGAGGAGCTGGTCCACCGCGCGGTCGACGAGCTTCGCGCCGCACACCCGGCTCGCACGATCCAGATCGACAGCGCCGGTGAATGCGTGACGACGGGCGATCCGCAACGGCTGCTCCAGCTGTTCTCGAATCTGCTCGGTAACGCGGTCGCCCACGGCGCGAAGCAGGGCACGATCACGGCGTCGGTCGTCGGCCGCGATCGCGACGTGATGATCAGCGTCCGCAATGAGGGCGTCGTTCCACCGGAGGTGTTGCCCGTGCTGTTCGAGCCGTTCCGCGGCTCGAATCGGCCGACGAGTGGTGGTCTCGGCCTCGGCATGTACATCGCGCGCGAGATCGCGCGTGGCCACGGGGGTGACATCACCGTCGAGTCGACCGAGCGTGATGGCACGATCGTGACGGTGGTGTTGCCGCGGCGGACCGACGTCGTCGCTGCCGTGCCGGGCGCAGGCTCGGATCCGGGCATCCTGCCGACGCCCCACGGTTCTGTCTTGATCGTCGAGGACGAAGACGACGTGCGCGAGACGCTGCGCGAGGCGCTCGAGGGCAAGAAGTATCGCGTCGCCACCGCGACGAACGGCAAGGAAGCGCTCGAGCTCCTGATGGGCAAGCTGCCGCTTCCGGATGTCGTGATCTTCGATCTCCAGATGCCAGTCCTCGACGGCGTCGCGATGTATCGCGCGATGCAACAGCATCCGCAGCTGTGTTCGATCCCCGTCATGGTCTCGACGGGAGATCCTGCGAAGGCACCGGCCGGCGTGTTGGTCCTGCCGAAGCCGCTCGTGCTCGCGCGCCTGTTCGACGAGATCGAGAGCTTGCAGCACAAAGCATCGTGAGCGCGGCGGTCGGCACGCGGTGTGCTTGTGGTCCCCGCATGGCAACCACGACGACGCTCCCCTCGACGAAACCGATCGACCAGCTAATTCACAAGCTATCGGATGTCGCGATGAGCCGCGCGAAGCAGGCCGGTTTCAGGGCCGCGTTCCGCACGCGCGCGTACGTCGAGAACAACCCCTTGCAGGGCCTCGCGATGGCATTCGGCGTGGGCTACCTCGTGAAGTCGCTCTTTCCGGGGCCGCTGTCGACGCTCGCGGTGATCGGCGGCGGTGCCTACGCCGCGTCGAAGCTCGCGAAGTGAGCGCCAGGGCGCACCTACTGCGCGGCGACGCGCGCGTCGAGTAGTAGCGCGATCCATTGCTCGAGCGCGGCGCCTTCGAGCGCGAACGGCTTCACGTCGATCACATGGACCGCGCCCTCCTTCACGCAGGTGCGGACGTGGGCGAGGAGCGAGACCGGTTCCGGGGTGACCAGCGCGAGCTCGATCAGCCAGCTCGGTGCGATCGGCTGGGCGGTCTCGAACATCAGGCTGTTCGCCGCGATCGCCCGCGCGCGGCCGCGTTGCTTGCCGGCCATGACCTCGAACCCGACCGGGAACGCGGCGTCGGCGGGCTTCTGCGCGGGCGTGACCGCGCGCGGTGGGGTCGGGGTCGCGACGGTATACGCGCCCATGCTCTTCACGACCTCCTGGACGACCGAGCCGATGCTGCAGCGTTCGATGTCGCCGAGCCCGGAGACATCCGCCAGCGCGGCGGCGACGCCGGTCGTCGGCGAACCATCGAGCCTCGCGACGATCTGCGCGACCAGCGCGATCAGCTCGCCGAGCGCCGTCGCCGGCGGTGCGTGGGCGACGACGTCCGCGATCTCGGGCGGCAGGTTCCAGCGCGTGGCGATCACGCGACCGAACCGGCCTTCGAGCCGGGCCACGAACGTGTGCCACTCGGACTCGGGCAGCGTCGGCAGCGCCGGGGATCCCGATCCGGCGCGCTCTTTCGCGAGCTCCTCGAGGCCACTCGTCGCGACGACGGCGCCGAGCTCGGCGAGCAAGCCGGCGAGGTACGCGGTGTCTCCGGCGACGCCGCGGTTGCCCGCGAGCATGCGGGCGAGGTGTGCGCCGAGCAGCGCGCGCCTCCAGTTATCGCGGCGAAGCTCGGCGAGCGGACCGGTCGCGACCGCGCCGTTGCCGAGCCCGGTCGCGAGCGCCATCTCGATCAGCTGCTGCATGCCGATCCGGGCGAGCGCCTCGTGCAGCGTCGCTACCCGCGCGTTGCCGTGCGCGGCGGAGTGAGCGCGGCCGAGCACGGTGGCGGCGAGCGTGGGATCCGAGGACACGACCGCCGCGAGCTCGGTCATCGTCGAGCGCGGCTGGCGCGACAGCTGCTCGAGCTTCGTCGCGATCGCCGGATACGGCGGGATCTTGATCTGGTTGGCGTCGAGACGAACGACGAGCGCGGTCTCGAGCTCGGCCAGATCGCGCATGGACCGTTGATACCAAAATTAGCCGCGCGGCAGGCAGTCGAGCATGCGCTGGAGCGTCGCTGGCTTGATCAAGTGATCGTCGAACCCGGCGGCGCGCGTCCGCTCGATCGACTCGGAGCCGCAATAGCCGGTGAACGCGACCAGGCGCGTCGTCAGATCCGGAGCGCGCGAGCGCAGCTCGCGGACGACCTCGACGCCGTTCATCCCGGGCAGCCCGAGATCGATGAACGCCGCGTCGGGCCGGAGCGCCAAGATCAGCTCGAGCCCACTCGGGCCATCCGGCGCGACACGGACCTCGTGGCCCGCGGTCGCGAGGCTCTCCGCGATCAGCTCGCGCGCATCCTCGTTGTCGTCGACGATGATGATCTTGAGCCCGGCCGGCTTCTGTTGCGGCTCGAGATCCTGCGTGCGCGTGCGCGGGGCCAACGCCAGCGAGTCGGAGGCGAGCGGGAGCTCGATCGTGAACGTGCTGCCGTGACCGCGGCCCCGGCTCGACGCCCGGATCGTGCCGCCGTGCAGCTCGACGAGCTGCTTCGCGAGTGCGAGGCCGAGCCCGAGCCCGCCCGATCCGTCGGAGCGCACGCGCTCTTGCACGAACATGCCGAAGATCGTCGGCAAGAGCTCGGTCGGAATCCCGATCCCGTTGTCGGTGATCGCGACGTATGCGCGGTCGTCGTCGCAGCCGCACGCGACCGAGATCCTGCCGCCCGGCGGCGTGTAGCGCGCGGCGTTGTTGAGGAGGTTCGAGATCACCTGGATCAGGCGCAGCGAATCGACGATCACCGAGACCGGTCTCTCGGGCGCCTCGATCCCGAGTGTTTGCCCGCGATCGCTGAGCCGGGGCCGGCTCGTCGATGCGGCCGACTCGATCACCTCGCGGAGGTCCATCAGCTCGGGGCGGAGCTCGAGCTTGTTCGTCGTGATTCGCGAGACGTCGAGGAGGTCGTCGACAAGCCGCGTGAGCAACGAGATCTGGCGATCGCCGATCTCGAGCATGCGCTCGCTGAGCGGCTGATCCGGCGCGTGCTTCGCGAGATCGAACAGCGCGCGCAACGGCGCGAGCGGGTTGCGCAGCTCGTGCGCGAGGATCGCGAGGAACTCGTTCTTGCGATGGTCGGCATCCTCGAGCTGGCTCATCTGCTCGTCTTGAAAGCGCTGGCGCTCGAGCTCGAGCTCGCGCTGTCCGCGCAGCCGCGCGATCTCGTCCGTACGCTCCTGGATCGCGAGCAGCTGTTGCGACTTCGCGCGCAGGATCTCGGGCGCGACCGGCTTGACCAGGAAGTCGACCGCGCCGAGCTCGTACGCGCGCAGCATGTGCTTCTCTTCGTTGACGTGCGCGGTCATGAAGATGATCGGCACGTGCGCGCTGCGCGGACGGGCGCGGATGTAGCGGGCGGTCTCGTAGCCGTCCATGCCCGGCATGTGGACGTCGAGCAGGACGAGCGAGTAGTCGGCCTCGAGCAGGAACTTCAAGGCCTCTTCGCCGGACAGCGCGGTGACCAGGAGGGCATCGAGGCCCGTGAGGGCGACCTCGGCCGCGAGCAGATTTTCCGGACGATCGTCGACCACCAAGATGCGGTGCTTGATCGGGATCGGTTGGGTGATGTGGTCCTCGTCGTTGTGGACGGGACGAGCGAGGGCATCGGCCGGGGACATCGAAGCTGCGAGCTGATGGACGATCCGTGCCAGATCTGGGACGTGATTCTGCTCTGGATCCGCCTGAAACCGCCGTGGCTTTGTGACGCTGCCGCTCGCTGCGCGATGGCGACGCGCGGCTCCGGGTTACACGCAGCCTGGACTATTGCGGCTTGACCGCGACATTCCCCGTGAGGCCCACCGACACGGAGTCGACGGTCGTGCCGCAGGTCCGGGTCAACCCGATGAAGCCATCGAGCACCAGTCCGAACCCGGCCTTGTCCGTGCCGTTGCCGCAGACCCCGACGCCGTGAGCGCTGCCGGTCGGCAGGTGGCTGTGGTCGAGCGCGTAGGAGCACGTCGCGTCCATACCCGACAGGTCGATGATCTTCACCGCCGAGCCGAGCGGCTGATCGCTAGCGAGCTGGTCGGGCCGCGGGATGCAAAACGTGACCAGGCCGGCGCCGCCAGATCCCGGCATCCGAGTGCCGCTGATCGTCAGGCTGACGACGCCGGTCGGCGCATCGGAGGCCGGGCAATCGTTGTTCGCACCGGCCCTCAGATCGCCGTAGGCGAGCATGACCTGGTCGCTCGACACGACGAGCCCGTACTCGGCCGAGCCGGGCGAGCCGCAGTCGTCGCCGCTGCACGCGCCGAGCGCGAGCGAGGAGCTAATAGCTAAAAGGCAGAGTAAGCGCGACATGGGCCACCACGGCATCGCCGAATCGGTTGTGCTGGATGATGTACTCGAGGACGCCTTCGAAGCGAGCGCCGGCCCAGTTGCCGGTCAGCCCGAATTCCTCGCCGAGGACGCCGAGCTTGGCTTCCATCGTGGAACCACTGTACGCCGACATCTTCGGATCGTCTGTGACGTAGTTGATGGTGTTCATGTCGAGCGCCGGATAGCGCTCGAGATAGAAGAACGACGCGCTCTGGTGATAGTAGCGATAGCGGATCGACGCGTCGGCGAGCTTGCCGACCTCCTGGATGATCCGGATCTCGGGCGTGTGTGCCCGAATATGCCAATCATCGTGATAGTAGCGATACGCGGCGATCAGCGTCGTGTGCGTGTCCTCGATGTAATAGCGCGCCGATGCGGCCCACGCCTGGCGCAGCCGCGAGTTCGGATGGACCTCGGGCACGAGCCCGCTCGCGGTGATCGCGGTGCGATACGGATTCGCCTGGTAGCCATCGAGCTTCGCGAGATCGTAGCTGACCGCGACGAGCGCATCCTTCGACAGGATCTGACTGACCGACGCGTAGCCGCCGTACGTCGTGAGGCTGCACTCTCCCGAGGTCGCCGGCGACGTCACGTCGCACTGGATCAACGGTCCGCCCATCGGGCTCTGTGCGCCCGCGTTCGTCACGTTGTCACTCGAGAGCCCACCGCCGAGTGCGATCGTCGCGTTCTTCTGCGCGACGTCGGCCTCGACGCGGCCGCCGACGTAGAACGAGGTGTAGTCCGACTCCGTCGAGTACTTGCTGTCGCCGCCGATCCGGATCTTGTCGACGAACGAATGTTTCGGCCCGTCGAGCTCGTGGGTGTAGCCGAGGCCACCTTCGTAGCGCCGCTCGGTGAATGCCGCCGCGTTCGCGGCACCGGAGCCCGACGATGCCGACGTGATCGCGTCGACGAGGAAGTGAGCGTTGACGATGCCGCGCTCGCCGGCGTCGAACATGGCGTCGAGCATCGGCTGGATGACGCGCGTCGAGCGCTCCTTGTAATAGACCCCGCGCGCAGCGAGCTCGCCATCCGCGCGCGCCGGTCCTGCGAGTGCCGCGAGGACGACGCCGGCGACGAGGACTAGTTGCAGCCGCATCCGCCGCCCGGTTGTCCTGTACCACCCTCCGCCGCCTCACGCGAGCCGCGCTCGTGCGCGTCGTAGCGCAGCTCGCCGGGCGCTCGGTCCTCGGTCATCGAACGCTTCGCGAGATTCTCGCGCTGGTGGGCATGCACCACGACGCAGCCTCCGAGTCCAACCGACACGACAAAAGCCAGCACGCAACAACCGGGTCTCGACACGGGTGCGCAACATAACACCCAACCTCACCGCGGTGGTTCCAGCTACGGGCCGTTCCGGTGTACACACTGCGCATATGAAAACGTTTGCAGGCTTGATCGCGGGCGCCGCTTTTGGGTGTGCCATCGGTTGCGGCGGCGGTACCGCCGAAGTACCGAAGACGACCGCCGGAGGCGCCGGCAGCGCGACGAAACCGGGCTCTCCCGGTGACGTTTCGTTCGAGGTCCCGGCGATCGAGATCAAGGGCGTCCTGTTCGAGCCCGAGGCGCTGGGCAGCCCCGGCATGCCGCTCGTCGACGCGAAGCGTCCGACGACGATCGAGAAGCAGAAGACGGTCGTCGAGAAGACCAAGGACCCGGTGCAGCGCGAGGCGCAGGCCGCGATCCTCGCGACGATGCTGTATCGCAAGTCAAAGGATGCGGCGCCCGCCGACAAAGAAGCGTTGCTCAAGGACGCGCGTCAAGCGCTCCGCGACGCCGCGCAGATCTCCGGCGACAAGACCGACGAGATCACGCTGCGCCTGCTCGGCAGCTACGAGCTGATCCTCGAGGATTTCCCGGCCGCCGAGAAGGCGTGGGGCCAGCTCGTCGCGACCGCGCCGAAGGACAAGGACGCGCTCTACAACCGCGCGTGGTGGGCGTACTCGCTGCTCAAGGAGTTCAAGAACACCGAAGCGCTCGCGGCGGTGAAGGATCAACCGCTGACCGACAAGCAGCCGGAGCTCGCGTACGTGACGGCGTGGGCGAAGTGGCGCACCGGCGACAACGCGGGCGCGTGGCAGGCGATCGTGACTGCGGCGAAGGGCTGGGGCACGAACGCGAACAAGGAAGTGGTCGATCGCGACGTGCTGCTGTTCGCCGGTCGCGCCGGTGGCTCGTTGACCGACGTGATGACGACGCTGTCGCCGATCTACGGCAAGACGAAGGACGCGCAGTACGAGCTGCTCGCGAAGCTCGGCCTCCAGTCGTATCAGTTCGCGGGCCGTTGGAAGGATGGCGTCGCGGCGATCGACAAGGCGATCGAGACCGAGGGCGACAAGGTCCCCGCGAACGACAAGCCGGTGCTGCGCTACACGCAGGCCGACTACACGGTGCGGCTCGACGATCCGGTGACGGCGGCCAAGCTCGCGAAGCAGGCGCTCGATGCGCTGCCGGCGTGCGGCACCAAGTGCAGCGACAAGGACAAGGAGAACGTCGTCGAGAGCGTCTACATCATGGGACGGCTGTTCCACATCCTGTACGCGACCGCTCACGACGATCGCTACTACGAGCCGGCGCACGAGCTGTACAATGCCTCGATCCCGCTGATCACGATGAACGATCAGGTCCGGACCGAGGCGTCGAAGGATCAGGCAAACCTCGAGGGCACGTTCAAGGTGATGAAGGCCGGCGCCGGCACGCACGACGCGGCCGCGATCGGTGCGCTGTTGAAGCGCCACAATCAGGAAGTCCAGGCGTGCTACGAGCAGGCGCTGTCGGCGAACCCCAAGCTCGCGGGCGCGCTGAGCGTGACGATCGAGGCCGATCAGACCGGCGCGATCAAGGGCGTGTCGACCGAGCCGAAGGCCGGAATGCAGGACATGGCGATGGTCGCGGGATGCACCGGGGAGCGCGCGAAGAAGTGGATCCTGCCGAAGCGGGCGAATGGGACGGGAGCGCCGAGCACGACGAGGATCAAGCTGACCTATACGCTCGGTGCGGCGCCGACCGCGGCGCCGACCAAGAAGTAAGAGGTCGTGCACGTGCACGAGTAGTTGATCAGCGCTCGAGCTTGCGCTTGCGCTTCTTGAGCGAGACGCCGGCGAGACGCGCGGTGCGCTCGAGCTCGATCAGCAGCTTGTTCGCGAGGACGAGACGCTCGAGCTGGTCCGGATCGCCAACGAGTGCGGTCGGTTCGGCGCTCGTCGAGACGAAGCGCTTGAGCGCTTGATACGCGCCGGCGCGATCGTTCAGGCGATGCAGCGCGGCGGCGAGGTTCCAGTGGTGCAGCGGCCACGCGGGCTCGAGCTCGATCGCGCGCGCGAGGCACGCGGCGGCATCGGCGGTGCGATCTTGCGCGAGGTGACAGGCGGCACTCGCGGCTTCGACGTCGGCGCTCGGCTCGCAGCGCGCGAGCAAGAGCCGCGCGCGAGAGACATCGCCATCGGCGATCAGCTCGACCGCGCGGCCGACGTTCGCGGCCGTCGGATGCGCGCGCGCCGGCGCGAGATGGGCCTCGCCGAGATCGAGGAGGTCACGGCCGAGGTAGTACGCGGATGGCAAGCGCTGCGCCGCCTGATCGGTGCTGCGTGCGGCGAGTGCACCGGTCACGCGCGCGGCCGCGGCGATCAGCTCCTTCGCGCGCAGCGGCTCGCGCGATGCGATCCGATAGCCGTCGGCGCACAGGTTCGCGATCAACGCGGCAGCATCGCGATCGTCGCCCGCGTGCTCTTCGTGCAAGCAGTCTTCGATCCGGCCATCGCCCGAGATCAACACGGCCCACCGCCGCCACCGCCGCTCGCCGCTGATCTTGCGGGTCGCGACGACGACGACCCGGGCCGCACCGTCGACGAGCACGGTGACGTGGGTCGGCCGCGCGATCCGGCGTGGCTCTGTCGCAGGTGCGGTCATCGTCGCGGCGGGGTGAAGCAGGGCGACGTCGGCGATCCGTTCGCGCAGATCGGCGGCGAGATCGAGCCGCGCGCACAGCTCGTGCGCGAGATCCTGCGCGCGCGCCGGCACGGCCTCGGCCATGACCGCGAGGAGCGACACCATGTCATTCGGCGCGAGCTTGCCCACCATGAGGTCTGCGGCCGACGCGATGTCCGCTGCAGTCTCGAGCTGCTCCGCGAGGTTGATCGCGCTCGTGCGCTGGATTTTGTCGGGATCGTGAAACTTCGCCGCGCCGCGCTCGCCGAGCTCGCCGAGGAGGCCCAGCGCGCAGACCTTGCCGTGATCCGGCGCCGTCCCTTCGGTGATCTCGCGCAGTGCCTCGATCACGCGCGGCCGCACACTTCGATTCGTGGTCGCGAGCTGCGCGAGAGCGGTCCGCGCAGCATCGCGGCGTGCTTGTTGCGGCGCGCACAGCTCGCGCCCGAGCAGGGGTACACACACGGTACCGAGTCGCTCGACGATCTTTTCGACGTGCAAAGACGGGCGGCTGGGCTGGGTCGCAAACCAATCCGCCACCCGGCGTAGGTCGACGAACCGAGTGTCCGATCCCATCTGTGGCCATACACTAGATGTATGGTCACGCCACCGTCAATGAATTTCCGCGGGCTTACGGTCCAAAACTGAAGGGTGTACGTCGTGTGCGAACCCGATTCCGCAGGCGGGGCGATCACTTGCCGGACCATATTTGCGGTTGAACCGAGGTGCTCCTTTGTAGTCTGCCCAGCGATGGCCAAGACGGAGTCCACCGCGGTGAACAGCTTGATCGATCTGGTGCAGTCCAACCAGAACAAGCCGATCGTCGACCCGAGCGACGACCTGTTCGGACCGCCGAAGCAGCCCGCGCCGCTGCCGCGCTCGCGTGCCCCCGGCGGCACGTCGCAACTGATGCTGCCCGAGCACCGGCCATCGGTGCGAACGACGACCGCACCGCCGTCGCGCGGCACGACGATTCCGCCGATTCCGCGCGTCGCGCGAGCTGCGCCGAAGCGCCCGTCGACGCTGCCCGAAGGCACGCCGCCGCCCGCGATCCAGGCGCGCCCGCCAACGCCGTCGCTCCCGACACTCCCCCAGCCCGTGCGGGCAACCTCATCGCCGGCGCTCCCGCCGTCGCCGCGCGCGACTCCTGCGCCGGCTCCCGACGCGAAGCGCGCGACCTCGCCGACGCCGGCGCAGCTCTACGCGAAGTCGAAGACGGGCCCGGCCGCGATCCAGGCGCGGATCGACATGACCGGCGACATGGTGCGCGGCGACGACTGGTTCGAGCAGAGCCGCGCCGTCGAGAAGTTCGAGGATCAGACCTACGTCGGCACGTCGCCGCACGTGCTCCACGATCGCCACGCCGCGCGGTCGCTCGTCAAGAAGCTGATCCTGCCCGGCATCGGCTTCATCATCGTCGGTGCTGTGATCGGCGGGTTCATCGCGCTCAACAGCAGCGGCATGAAGAAGGTCGTCGCGAAGGCGCCGGCCGCACACGTGACTCCCGCGACCCAGCCGACGGCGCAGAACGCCGCGCTCGCCGCCGAGGTCGCGCACGGTGCGAACCCCGGCGTGCCGACCGCTTCGCCGATCGAAGCTCCGGCGACCGAACAAGTTGCCGCCACGGTCCCCGCGACCGCAGAGACCCACGACGTCCAGACCACGCGCGGCGTCGTCAAGCTCGCCGACGTCCGCATCGATTCGCTCCCGGCGGGCGCGACGGTCACGCTCGTCGAGAAGACGTCGACCGGCGAGAAGAAGTCGTTCCTCGGCACGACGCCGATCGCGACGTCGCTCGATCCGACCGGCAAGTACGAGGTCGTGCTCGCGCTGGCCGGTCATCCGGATCAGATCGCGGAGCTCGATCCCGCGCACACGCCGCACCTCCAGGTCGCACTCGCCAAGGCGGGTCGGGCGACGCCGGCGCAACCGGCGATCGCGAAGGCGGCGCCATCGCGCGTCGCTGCGGCGCCGAAGGCCGCCGTTCACCACAGCGCGCCGCCGAAGTCCGAGCAACTTGCCGACCCCGGCTTCGATTCGACGCCGGCGCCCGAAGCGGCAAAGCCAACCGAGAAGGCCGAGAAGCCGGAGAAGCCCGCGGCCGTCGCGAGTGGTGGCACGTTGATGATCTCGAGCAAGCCGCCATGCGAGATCGAGATCGATGGTAAGTCGACCGGCCTGCGTACGCCGCAGCGCGCGATGCCGTTGCCGGCCGGCGCGCACAAGGTCACGCTGGTCAACAGCGACGCGAACGTGAACAAGACGCTGATGGTGCAGATCAACCCGGGTCAGTCGACGAAGCTCGTCAAAGACCTCACCGGTAACTGAGTCGTCGACGGATCGGATCCGGATCTCGATCCGGATCGGGCACGGGCACGGGCGCAGGCCTGGATCGGGCGAGCGCACGCGCGATCGTGAAGGGCACGAAGAATCGCGTTCGTGACGCCACATGTGTCGTCACGAACGAGCTAACTCGTGGCTTGCAATGCGTTTCTGGGCGAATGACGCGGCTCGGGTGCGGGCACACGCGTTGCTTTGGGTGTGCGCGCAACCCGTAACCTCAACCAGGAGCTTTCGATGTCTTTCATGCTCAAGATCGCGTTTGTTCTCCAGGCGACTGTCGCCGCCGCCGTCGGCGTCGGGACGTCCTCGTCCGCATCCACATCCACGTCCGCGCCTACCGAACAGACCGCGCCCACCGAACAGACCGCCACGGCTCCGGTACCGAGCCGGGCGAGCTGCGCAGTGTGCGACGAGGTCTATGACAGCTGCATCGCAGAAGGCCTCACGCCCGCAGGCTGTACGCGGTTGGTGGCGAACTGCCGCAAGAACTGTCTCACGTGAAGTGAGGGCAGCGCCGACGCTACTGGCACGTGGCAGAGCTTCGGCGCATCGAACGCCCTTGTTTCGGATCCGATCCGGATCCCGATCTGGATCCCGAGCGCGCCCTACGGCGTCGCCGCGAGCTTGCAGTTGTTCGCGGCGGCGGGCTGGCAAAGGCCGCTGTTGCACGACACGGCGTTGCCCATCTCGTCGTTCGGGCACGGCGCCGTGTCACTGCACACCTGCGTGCAGACCTGGATCGCGCCGAACGGCCGGCAGTTCATCGCCGTGCAGTCGTGCTCGTCGTTGCACTTGTCGTAGACCGCGCCGGTGCAGTT
This sequence comes from Deltaproteobacteria bacterium, assembly GCA_040004535.1. GTDB lineage: Bacteria > Myxococcota_A > Polyangia > Haliangiales > Haliangiaceae > JABFXX01. The sequence goes on along the minus strand of JBDUAS010000066.1, from coordinate 9,117 downwards.
GTTCTGCGCGGGCGGCGGCTCGTCGCCGCTACACGCCGCGATCGCGATGACGAGGAGGGCCGCGCTCCGCATTTCACTATCGTACACATGATAGGGTCGCACCGAGGAGGCTGCGTGGCACACATCGACGTCTTCAAGAGCTGGGCCGATACGATTCGCCAGGATATCGAGGCGTTCAAAGCGCTGCTCGAATCTGCAAAGGCCGACGACAAGTCGCGCCGGCTCGCGGGTGGTGCGTTGCAGTACCTCGTCAGCAAGATGGATCTGATCCCCGATTGGAACGAAGGCATCGGCGTGATCGACGACGTCATGATCCTGCGCGTCGCGGCGCAGATGGCGCAGGATCTCGGCCGCGGCGATCTGCCCGCGAGCGCCGAGGTCAGCTTCGAGCGCCTCGCGAACGAAGCCGACAAGATCACCGCGTTCCTCGGCGGGCCGATCTACGACAAGTTGAAAGCTCACACCGCGAAGCTCGGCGAGCAGGCGGTGCGGGGCCGCACGCCGGCGCAGCTGATCGAAGACGCCGGCTTGCGCAAGACGCTCTACGTCGAGCTCGATCAGGAGCTCGAGAAGACCGTGCCGATCGTCATCAAGGATCCGGCCGATGCGGAGCTGCGTCTGAAGTCGTACCTGACGCAGAAGCTGAAATGAGACTGCTGATCGTCGCGGCGCTGCTCGCGTCGCACGCGGCGCATGCCGACGACACGTTCGAGGCGAAGGCGCAGACCGCGCAGCGCTTGCACCGCGTCGAGAGCCTCGTGTGGGCGCTGACCGCGACGTGCGATACCGGTGATGACGCCCAGCAGCGCCAGTGCCGCCGCGTCCGCGACGCACGTGCGAAGGAGCTCTCGACGGGCACGTGGCTCGTCGACGCCGACGCCGACAGCTTCGACGTCGGCCCGTGGAACGCGCAGAAGAAGTCCGTGCCGATCACACTCGATGCGTGTGTACGCTGCGCCGGCGTCGAAGTCGACGGCAAGACCTGGTTTGTCACCGGCGTCGCGCCCGGCGGGGCTCCGCACTTCGAGGGCGGCCGACTGCGGCCCGGTGCGTTGCTCGATAACGGCCGGACGTTCGCCGACGACAAGATCGCCGACATGTGGACGCGCGCGGTCGCTAAGGCGCGGGTCGAGCTCGTCGTCAAGCTCGGCCCGAAGCCGCGCTGGAGCGAGAGCGGCAAGAACGGCATCGCGCTCGAGGTCGTCGCATATCGCGTCTACACGCCGTGCGACGGCGCGATCATCGCGGCCTCGCCGCCGTCGTCGCCGGTCGAGGCCGACAAGAAAGCGTGTCCGCCTGCGGGCTCGCAAGACCAGAGCGCCGCCGAGGCCGAGGCCGGCCCGCGCGTCGACCAGCTCACCGCACCGCTGATCGACGAGGCGATGAAGCCCGTCGTCGACGCCGCATGGAAGTGCTACGAGCAGTTCGCCGTGATCGGCAAGGCGAAGCTCAAGCTGTCCGTCACCGCCGACGGCGTGGTCCGGTCGTACGAGCAGCAAGGTGACTTCACCGCGACGCCGACCGGCACCTGCATCGACAAGGCGATCGCGAAGGCGAAGTTCCCGCGCTCGAAGAAGGCGAAGACCACCGTGCTGTTCCCGATCACGCTGCAGCCCTGATCATGGCAATGACCGTCGCCGAGCTGTTCGATGCGCTGTGGGCCGACTACGTCAGGATGACGCCGCAGGCCGAGCGCATCCATCGCTTGCTCGGTGCGCGTGGTGACAAGGTCCAGAACGACCACGTCGCGCTGCGCACGTACGGCGTGCCGGGCATCGACATCATGGCGCTCGCGAAGCCGTTCGAAGCCGTCGGCTACCAGCCGCGCGACGCGTATCGGTTCGACGACAAGAAGCTCAACGCGCGCTACTGGCAGCACCCCGACGCGACGCTGCCGAAGCTCTTCATCAGCGAGCTCTGCGTCGGCGAGATGTCACCCGCCAGCCAGGACCGGATCGCGGCGCTCGTCGCCCAGCTCCCGCCGCAGTTCGGAGCGCGCGCGGATCTGCCGTGGGCCGGCCGACCGTGGCAATGCACCGCCGCCGCCTACGAGGCGCTGCTCGCCGAGAGCGAGTACGCGGCGTGGATGGCGGCGTTCGGGTTCCGCGTCAATCACTTCACGGTCTCGGTCAACGCGCTCACCTCGTTCGCGACGCTCGCCGACCTCAACGCGTTCCTGGTCGCGGAGGGCTTCGTGCTCAACACCGCCGGCGGCGCGATCAAGGGTACGCCCGCGGATCGGCTCGAGCAGAGCTCGACGCGCGCCGACACGATCGCGGTCGACCTCGCGGGCGAGACCGTCCAGCTGCCGTCCTGCTACTACGAGTTCGCGAAGCGGTACCCGCTCGCGAACGGCGAGCTGTTCCAGGGCTTCGTCCCGGCGTCCGCGGACAAGATCTTCGAGTCCACCGACGTCACCACACGCTAGGGCGTGAGGCTCGCGAAGTAGTCGTTGAGCTCGAGCAGCACGTCGACATCGACGTCGACGAACTGGATCCCGGCGCCGCCTTCGCTCGACGCCCAGCGCACGACCGCGGGCAACGTGAACGTCTGATCCGATGTCGGGAGTTGGAGCTCGATCGACACCGTCGTGCCGACGGGCGGCAGCGCGCCCGCGCCGGGAGGCTCGAGGAACGCACCACCGACGCCGACGTTACGCGTCGCGGTCGTCAGCCAGTCCACTGCTCCCCTGCTGCGGAAGCGAACCGTCATCACGCGGCCGGGCTGTCCTCGGTCACGCGCCCGAAAATGCTGCCTCCGTTCGTGCCGCCGACCGTCCATTTCCGCAACAAAATCATAGCTGATCTTCCGTCGCATCAGGGCTTTACCCGACGAGGGGACCTCGGTAGGGTCCGCTCCGATCGTGAAGGTGCACTTGATCGGCATCGGAGGGACTGGAATGGGCGCCGTGGCGGGCTTGCTCAAGGCTGCCGGTCACGACGTGCGCGGGTCAGATGCCGCGGTCTATCCCCCGATGAGCGAACAGCTCGCGGTTCTGGGCGTGCCCGTGATGATGCCGTACGCGCCCGGGAACCTCGATTGGGGGCCGGATGTGGTCGTGGTGGGGAATGTTCACGGCAAGGACCACATCGAGGTCAAGGCCGCACAGGAACGTGGGCTGAAGCTCACGTCGTTCCCGGCCGTGATCGGCGACCAGCTCCTGGCGGGCAAGACCTCGATCGTGGTCGCCGGTACGCACGGCAAGACGACCACGACCTCGTTGCTCGGTCACATCTTCATGGAAGCCGGCCGCGATCCGTCGCTGTTCGTCGGCGGCGTGCCGGTCGGGCTCGGCCATGGCTGGCGGCTCGGTCAGGGCCCGTTCGTGATCGAAGGCGACGAGTACGACACCGCGTTCTTCGACAAGGGATCGAAGTTCCTGCACTACCGGCCGAACGTCGCGGTTCTGACGAGCATCGAGCTCGATCACGTCGACATCTTCGCGTCGTTCGATGCGGTTCGCGATGCGTTCAAGAAGTTCGTGGCGCTGATCCCGCCGGCGGACCAGGGCGGCCTGTTGGTCGCATGGGCTGACTCGGCCGACGTTCGCGCGGTCGCGAAGTCCGCGCACTGCAAGGTCGAGCTCTATACCGTGGTCGGTGGCGATGTCGGGCCCGACGGCGAGGACAGCGACGGCGGGCTCGCATCCGATATCGCGTGGTGGGCGCGCAACCTCGAGGTCGGCAAGTCGGGACGCGTCGCGTTCGACGTCTATCACTTCGGCGACCGGATCGAGCGGTTCGAGACGCTGCTCGTCGGCCGCCATAACGTCGGTAACTGTCTCGCCGCGATCGCGGTCGCGTACGCGCAAGGCGTGCCGGTCAAGGACATCAAGCTCGGCGTGGCGAGCTTCGCCGGGGTGCGCCGCCGCCAGGAGCTGCGCGGCATCGCGGGTGGTGTCACGGTGCTCGACGATTACGCGCACCACCCGACCGCGGTGCGCGAGACGCTGAAGGCGCTGCGCAAGCGGTACCCGAAGCGCCGGTTGATCGCGGTCTACGATCCGCGCTCGGCCACGAGCCGGCGCAAGACGTTCCAGAACGAGTTCGCGGACGCGTTCGCGCACGCGGATGAAGTGATCGTCGGCAAGCTCTACGATCCGACAAAGATCCCGAGCGACGAGCGCTTCGATCCGGAGAAGCTCGCGCTCGACCTCCATCGCAGCGGGACCAAGAGCGCGTACATCCCCGACGTCGACACGATCGTGAAGCAGCTCTCCGAGAGTGCCGCACCGGGCGATGTCGTCGCGGTGCTGTCGTCGGGCAGCTTCGACGGCCTCCACGACAAGCTGCTCGATGCGATCGGCGATGCGATCCGGCCGGCCCAGCGCGGCGACATGGCCGGCGTGCGTGACGTGCTGCAGATGGTCAGGCTCGGCGACGAGCAGGCGCGCGACGACCAGTTCGGCTCGTTCTTCGTGCTGCGCAACGAGAAGGGCATCGTCGGCTGCGTGTCGCTCGAGGTCTACGGCGACGATGCCGTGCTGCGCGCTCTCGCGGTCGATCCCGAGTTCCGCGGCGCGGGCTACGGCTGGATGCTCGCCGACATGGCGGTGGGCCAGTCGCGCTGGCGCGGCGTGCGCCGGATCTACTTGCTCACCGAGAGTGCGAGCGACTTCTTCGCCGCGAAGTTCGGCTTCCGCGTCGTCGATCGCTCGACGCTGGCGAAGCAGGTCGCGAGCTCCGAGACGTTCGGCGCGCCTGTCGGCGCGAACCGCGTCGCGATGCGCCTGGATCTCTAAGTGCCCACCGCAGTCGAGGATCTGCTCGAGACGGCGCGCGTCGCTGCTCGCGCGGCTTCGACGCTGCTGGCCGGTGCGCGCGCGGCCGACATTCGCGCGAAGGGCAACCCGCGCGACCTCGTGACCGAGTGGGACCTCCGTTCCGAAGAAGTCATCCGCACGACGCTCGCCGAGCGCGCGCCGGGCATTCCGATCCTTGCCGAAGAAGGCGGCCAATCCGGGCCCGCGGGCGTCGCACAGGCGATGCGGTGGCTCGTCGATCCGATCGACGGCACGGTCAACTTCGCGCACGGGTTTCCGATCTGGTCGGTATCGATCGCGCTCGAGGACGAGCAGCGCAAGCCGATCGTCGGCGTCGTCGTCGCGCCCGCGCTCGGCTGGTGGTTCGAAGCGTCGCTCGGCGGCGGGGCGCGCGATGGCGAAGGCCGCGCGCTCGTCGTCAGCACGCCGGCGACGCTCGAGCACGCGCTGTTGACGACCGGATTTCCCTACGACCGCGCCACGAACCCCGACAACAACTTCGTGCAGTGGGAGCACTTCCAGCGCACGGCAGGCGCGGTGCGCCGGCTCGGCTCCGCATCGATCGATCTTTGCCTGGTCGCGCGCGGCTGGATGGATGGCTACTGGGAGCGCCGCTTGAAGCCGTGGGACATCGCCGCGGGCGGGCTGATCGTCGCCGAGGCCGGTGGCACCGTGACGAACGCGACGGGTGGTCCGTTCGATCCACACGAGGGCGAAGTTGCCGCGACGAATGGTGCTATTCATGGGGAGCTGATCGCGGAGCTACTGAGGAGCCGCTCATGATCCACAAGATCGCGCTCGTGCTTGTCGTCGTCGGGACGGTCGTCGTTCAGGCCCAACCGGCAGGCCCACCCGCACCCGCAGCCGCGGCGAAAGCTCCCGCGCCGAAGGTGAAGCCGAAAGCTCCTGCGCCGAAGAAGGCACCCGTGGAGGCGCCGATCGATCCGTACGCCGATCCGAAGCCGGATCCGAAGGCGCCTACGGCTACGCCGACGCCGAAAGACACGACGCCGAAGGCGCCCGCGAAGCCCGTCGATCCGTACACGCCATCGAACGACAACCCGATTCCGTCGCGGGTTGGACTCTCGGATCTGACGGCGGTGCAGGGCCTGCTCGCGGTCCAGCGCCTCGACGGTTGGCTGCTCTACGATCGCGATGGCTCGAACCCGATCGCGGTCCGGCTCGTCGCGCCGAGCGGTCACCCCCAGCGGCCGTGGTTCTACATGATCCCAGCCGCAGGCGATCCGATCGCGCTCGTCCACAACTCGGAGCTCCGCCAGTTCGATCACCTGCCCGGCAAGAAGCTCACGTACCTCGGCTATCGCGACTACGCGAAGCAGCTGACCGCGATGCTGAAGGGCGTGAAGTCGATCGCGCTCGAGTACTCGCCGAAGGCGGCGGTGCCGAACGTGTCGCGCGTCGACGCTGGTACGCTCGAGCTGATCCGCGCGACCGGCGTCCAGGTCCGCTCGTCGGAGACGCTCGTCCAGTACACCAAGGCGATCTGGGGCGATGCCGGCCGCACCGCGCACTACGTCGCCGTTCACCACATCATCGAGCTCCGCAAGGAAGCGCTCGCGTTCGTCGCGCAGCGCCTGACCGCGCACGTCCCGGTGAACGAGCTCGAGGTCCAGCAGAAGATCATCCGCGGCATGAGCATGCGCGGGCTCGTGGGCCCACCGCCGATCGTCGCCGCCGGCGTCAACACCGCCGACCCGTACTACATCCCGACCGCCGCCCGCACCGCGATGATCAACCTCGGCGATCCGATCGTGATCTCGATCGCCGCGAAGCTCGACAAGCCCGAGGGCATCTACGCCGCGCAGACCTGGGTCGCGGTCGCCGACAAGACCGTGCCCGAAAAGATCGCGAGTGCATTTCAAACCGTCGCCGCCGCGCGCGACCAGGCGCTCGTCATGATCACCGACCGCGGCCGCAAGCACCGTCCGGTCACCGGCGCCGAGGTCGATCAAGCGACGCGCGCCTTCATCAAGAAGGCCGGCTTCGCCGGGCAAGTCATGCACCGCACCGGCCACTCCATCGATAACGACCTCCAGGGTGGCGGTGCCGACCTCGACGACTTCGAGGTCAAGGACACGCGCATCTTGACCCCCGGCACCGGCTTCACCGTCGGCCCGGGCCTCTACTTCGCGGGCCAGTTCGGCGTTCGCACCGAGGTCTCCGTCTACCTCGCACCCGGTGGTCCCGAAATCACGACGCCCGCCCAGGACGACGTCGAACCCCTCCTCAAAGAGGGACGGTAACCACATACTCAACTTGTCGTGCGTAACCCCGCGTGACGACTCGACCGAAAAGGGACGGTTACAACTTTGAGCTCCTCCGACGTCGCCGCGCTGATCCTTGCCGGCGGCAAAGCGACGCGGTTCGGCGGCATCGCGAAGCACGCGCTCGTGATCGACGGCCGCACGATCCTCGAGCGCCAGCTCGCCGTTCTCACCACGCGCGTGGCAGAGGTCGTGATCTCCGCGCCGCTCGAGGTGCCCGGTTTTCGCACCGTCCGCGACGTCGTGGGCGAAGGCCCGCTCGCAGGCATCGCGGCAGGCCTCGCCGCGATCACGCAGCCGTGGACGCTCGTGCTCGCTGGCGATATGCCGTTCATCACGCCCGCGGTCATCGACTCGTTGATCGCCGCTCGCGCTCCCGACCTCGACGCGGTCGGCCTCGAGGTCCGCGGCCTTCCGGAGCCGCTGTGCTGCCTCCTCCACACCCGCACACGCGCCGCCGTCGAGCGCCGGCTCGCCGCCGGCCGGTTCAAGGCGAGTGGACTTCTGACCGACGAGGGCCTGTCCGTGCGCTGGCTCACCGACGCCGATCCGGCGGCCCTGCGCAACCTCAATTCGCCGAGCGATATCCCCGATTAGCTTGGCCTTTGTTTCGATTTACGTTTGCGATCGGTTCCGGTAAACAAACGTGCCGTGCGTATCGGTCCGATCGACATCGACGTCCCCGTGATCCTCGCCCCGATGGCGGCGGTCACGGATCTGCCGTTCCGCACCGTCGCGGAAGAGCTCGGCGTGGGCTTCACGATCACCGAGTTCCTGTCGGCGCACGCGCTGTCGGCCGGCGACAAGAAGACGACCGGCAAGCTCACCGCGTCGCTCGGCGGCCGCAAGTTCGGCGTCCAGATCTTCGGCCGCGAAGAGCACATGATGCATCACGCCGCCGAGATCGCCGTCGCGATCGGTGCGTCGCTCGTCGACATCAACATGGGCTGCCCGGCCAAGCGCGTCGTCGCCGGCGAGTGCGGCTCCGCGCTCATGCGCGAGCCCGAAATCGCGCAACGCCTCGTCCGCGCGGTCGTCTCTGCGGTGCCGGCCCATGTTCCCGTCACGGTCAAGCATCGCGCAGGCTGGGACCAGGGCCACCGCAACGCTCCCGAGTTCGCGTGCGCGATGGTCGAGGCCGGTGCGCAGATGATCACCGTCCACGGCCGCACCCGCACGCAGGGATTCTCGGGCAAGAGCGATCCGGAGATCATCCGACTCGTGCGCGAGGCCGTGCCGCGCCACATTCCGGTCGTCGGCAACGGTGACGTCAACACCGTCGAGGATTTCCAGCGCCTGCGCGAGCACACCGGCTGCGACGCCGTGATGATCGGCCGCGGCGCGCTCGGCAACCCGTGGTTGTTCTCGCGCCTGCGCGAGGTCTGTTCCGGCCGCTCCGATCCGGGCGCGCCGACGCTCGAGGAGCGCCTCGCCGTCTATCGCCGCCACGTCGACCTGATCGAGCAGCTCCGCGGCGGCCCGCGCACCCTGCACGAGGTTCGCAAGGCATGTGCGTGGTACGCGCGCGGCCTCTACGGCTGCAACGCGCTCCGCCTCCGCGTGTGGGAGTCCCCCGACCTCGCGAGTGCCCGGCAGCTCGTCGAGGACTACTTCGCACAGCTCATCGATCGCAAGAACCGGCTCGGTCTCCCGCCCGAAGGCGAGCGCGCGTCGATGGACGCCTCGCTCGTCGAGGATGTCGCGGGAGCCGCCTGATGCTGCGCGCCACGCTCCGCGCCGATGATTTCCTGGTCGCGACCAGCCCCGCGATGCGCGCGGTTGCGGAGCAAGTCGAGGCGTACGCCGACGGTGGCGCACCGGTCCTGATCACCGGCGAGCACGGCACGGGCCGCGAGCTCGTCGCGCGCGTGCTTCACCAGCGCGGCCCGCGCGGCAAGGCGCACTTCATCACGGTGCGGCCGACGTTCGAGAGCTCCGACCTCCAGAAAGTCGAGGGCGACGACGCCTGCGAGCGCGCGCAGCGTGCGCTTCGCGCGGCCGCCGGCGGCACGCTCGTCGTCAAGGACATGATCGATCTCAGCGCGCCGTCGCAGCGCACGCTGAAGCGCG
>JBDUAS010000065.1:0-29686 GCA_040004535.1 Deltaproteobacteria bacterium | reverse complement strand
TCTCGGTCACGAACGCGATCGGGATGTCGAGGATCGACAGCTCGTGCTTCTTCACCAGGTGAAGTAGTAAATCGAGGGGCCCCTCGAACACGTCGAGCGCTACTTGGTAGTGCGATTCCATCGATTCGGCGGCCGCTAGAACAGGTGCGCAACCAGCTTGTACACGTGTTCGGAGCAAAACTGCGCGGGAATCAGGAAGATCTGCGCGATCTGAGGGATCAGCGCGACTGCCATCACGACGAACGGACCGTACTTCGCGTAGCTCTCGAACGTCGCGCGATGCTTGTACGGCACGAGGTGCTCCGCGACGTGACCACCGTCGAGCGGCGGCGCCGGGATCAGGTTGAAGAAGAACAGCACGAAGTTCGTGATCGACGCGAATCCGAGGATCTCGTCGACCTTCGGGCCGACCATGTGCTTCGCATCGAGGATCGCCCATACGACTGCGATCAGCGTGCCGAGCAACACGTTCATGGCCGGTCCCGCGATCGAGACCAGGATCTGTGCGGTCGACATCTTCCACTTGCGATTGACACGCGCCGGCTGCCATTGCACGGGCTTGCCCCAGCCGAACCCGCCGAACCCGCCGTGCGCCGCGTAGAAGCCGCCGACGATCGGCAGCAACAACGTGCCGATCGGATCGGCGTGCGCGAGCGGGTTGAGCGTGACGCGGCCCTGGCGGCGCGGCGTGTCATCGCCGAGCCAGTCCGCCATGATCGCGTGGCCGAACTCGTGGAGTGCGACCGAGATGATCAGCACGAACACGTAAATCACGATTCGACGGATCTGGTCGGCTGAGAGGTCCACGCTTGCCGCTGACTATGGCCGGCAGGCGTGCCGACTGCAAGCGCCGCGAAGTGAGCGATAACTTGCGGTTCGGCCACGAACCGGCTGCAATGCAGCATGGCGCGCCGGCTGGGCCTCGACGAGGCGGTCGACCTGTTCCTCGATCATCTGAAGGTCGAGCGCGGCCTCGCGCGCCACACGATCGAGGCCTATGGGCGCGACCTCGTACGGCTGGTCGGCTTCGCGACCGAGCGCGGCCGCAGCGACGTCGATGACGTCACGCCCGCCGACATCACGGACTATCTGATCGATCTCGCGCGCACCGGACTCGCCGCGCGCAGCCGCGCGCGCGCGCTGGTCGCGATCCGCGGGATGTTCCGTCACCTGATCGGCGAACGCTGGCTCGAGGCCGATCCGACGGCGTTGATCGACGCGCCGCGGATCGCGAAGCGGATCCCCGGCGTGCTCGGTGAAGAAGCGGTCGCGAAGCTGATCGCGACACCGCCCGATACGCCGCGCGGCCGCCGCGACATCGCGATGATCGAGCTCGCGTACGCGTCGGGCCTGCGCGTGTCGGAGCTCGTCACGCTCGCCGCCGCGGATCTCAACCTCACGCACGGCTTCGTCCGGGTCACCGGCAAGGGGCAAAAGACCCGACTCGTGCCGGTCGGTGCGAGCGCGCGCGATCGGCTCGCCCGCTACCTCGCCGAGGATCGCCCCGCATTCGTCAAGGATCCTGCGGAGCGCGGGATGTTCCTGACCGAGCGCGGCCGGCCGATGACGCGCCAGGGATTCTGGAAGGCGCTCCGGACCTACGCGAAGAAGGCCGGTGTGCGGTTACCCGGCGGCGAGGTTTCGCCGCACAAGCTACGTCATTCGTTCGCGACGCACCTCGTCGAGAACGGCGCCGACCTTCGCGCGGTCCAGGCGATGCTCGGCCACGCCGATATTTCAACGACCGAAATCTACACGCACGTCAGCCGCGCACGCGTGCTCGAACAGGCTGCGAAGCATCCGCGAGGCAAACGCCTCGGTTAGTGTCGCGCCGCGGACGATCCGTCACGGGCCGTCACGCATCAGAAATCTGTCGAGGCCGCCCGCGCGCACGCCGTCGTCGTACCATCGGTTCGGTGTTCCGTCCGGCGCTGGCCATCGTCTTCGCGAGTGCGAGCGCGATCGCGGCACCTCACGCGCTACCGCACGAAGTCCACGGCATCGTCGTCGACAAGCTCACCGGCGACGCCATCGACGGCGTGATCGTGATGGCAGATCACGCGACCGTCGCGACCGGCGAGGACGGCCGCTTCGCGATCAAGATCGACGACGGCGAGCAACTCGTGTTCACCGCGCCCGGCTACGCGCTTCGCGTCGTGCCTGCGACCACCGATCTCGAGGTCGCGCTCGTGCCGTCGGAGAACGAGCAGATCGAGATCACCGGCAAGGCGCCGGATCCGCCGAAGGCGGAGACCTATCAACTGTCGTCGGAAGATATCCGGATCCTGCCGGGCACCGGCAACGACATGCTGCGCGCCGCGCAAGCGTTGCCCGGCGTCGCGCGCCTGCCCTACTCCTACGGCGGGCTCGTGCTGCGGGGGAGCTCGCCGCGCGACAACGAGGTCTACCTCGACGGCATCGAGGTCCCGCTCGCATTTCACTTCGGTGGTGTGACCTCGTTCTATCCGAGCGGCATGCTGACAAACCTCAGCGTCCAGAACGGCGGGTTCGACGCGAGCTACGGCCGCGCGCAAGGCGGCATCGTCACGCTCGACACGCGCGAGCCGCGCCGCGATCAATGGCGCACCGGTGGCTCGGTCGGCCTGCTCGACTCGTCGGTGTTCGCCGAGGGGCCGGTCGGCAGCGGCGGTATCTTGATGGGCGTGCGGCGCTCGTACTTCGATGTCGTCGCGGTCGCGTGGGCGCCCGATGATCTACCGCTGCCGAGCTACCTCGATACGCAGGTGCGGATGTCGTTCGGTGACCCGCAGCGCGACGGCCGGATCACGCCGCTCCTGTTCTTCGCGTACGACCACGTCACCGCGAACAGCGCCGGCAAGATGGGCCACGAGGACACGAGCACGCTGTCGATGTTCTTCGTGCGCGCCGGCGTGCCGTACTTGCGCCAGTGGGGACCGCTCTCGCTCCGCGTCACGCCGTGGCTCGGCGTCGATCAGCTGTCGTTCGAGAGCATCACGAACGGTGTCGCAGAGACGTTCGATCGGCCGAAGTACCCCGGCGGCGTGCGCGCGGACCTGACGCGCGACTACGCGTGGGGCGAGCTGCGCGGCGGCATCGACATGCAGGGCGGCTATCTCTCGCATTTCCAGGAGGGCCTGGGTCAGCCCGGCGATGTGCTGCAGCAGATGAACGGCAACACCACGATCTGGTGGAACGACACCGCGCTGTGGACCGATGCGCGGTTCGCGATCGTCAAGGATCGGTTCGTCGTCAAGCCCGGCCTGCGCGCGGAGCATTACGGGTTGTCGAGTGAAGAGGTCGTCGATCCGCGGCTCGCGATCTGGGAGCGCCTCACCGATCACCTCGTGCTGCGCGAGACCGTCGGGCGCTATCACCAATCGCCGACGCCGGGCGACGTCGATCCGAACGGCGGCAGCCCAGATCTCAAGAGCTCCTACTTCGATCAAGCGGCCGTCGGCGTCGAGGGCGAGTGGGACGGCTGGTCGGGCTCGCTGACCGGCTACTACAACCTCGGCAACAATCTCGGCGTCCGGTTCGTGGACGCGACCGGCGAGTTCAAGGACCTCGGCGGGCTCGGACCCACGTTCGAGCTGCTGCTCGAGAAGCAGCTCGGGCTCGCGTTCAGGCGCGAGAACGGCGGCCGCGCACTCGACCGCGGCATCGAGCTGATGGTCAAGCGTACGACCGAGAACTGGTTCGGGATGATCTCGTACACGCTCGCATATGCCGAGCGCGACGATCCCGAGCTCACCGGGACGAGCGACAGGATGTACATCGATCACGGGTTTCGCCCGTTCGAGCTCGACCAGCGCCACAACCTCAACCTGATCGCGTCGCGCAAGCTCGGCGTGTGGCGCCTCGGTGGCCGGATCCAGCTCGTGTCGGGCACGCCGTACACGGCTACGACGACGATGACCAATCCTTACCCGCCACGGTTCGCCGAGAACCTGCCGATGTTCTTCCAGCTCGATCTCCGCGCCGACCGGACGTGGAAGCGCGATTGGGGCCTCATCAACTTCTACGCGGACATCCAGAACGCCACGAACTACACGAACGTCGAGGCGCGCGAGCAGGTCATGCCGGACGCCGACCATCCGAACGGTTACAACGAGCTGCACGGCTTGCCGATCGCACCGTTCATCGGCTTCGAGTTCGTGCCGAAGTAGTACAGTCGCCGGCGATGGGGATTCGGCTCGCCGCGATCGCGGCACTCGCACTTTCGTGCGGCGGCTCGCAACACGGCACCACCGACGCCGATCAGCCACGCGTCATCACGTACGGCCCGCTCGGCGCGCGCGGCGACGCGAAGCGGCCGAACCAGGCGGTGATCCTCGGCACCGACGACAAGAACGGCTCGACCGTGCTGCCGCTGCCGGCCGCGCAGGCCAAGGTGACCGTCGATGCGATGTACGTCCAGATGGGCGGCAGCGGTCCCGCGACCGGCGGTATGACGCCGGTGAAGCTCGCGATCGCGCCGAACCCCGATCAATCGGTGCAGGTCGGCATCTACGAGGAGTTCAACGGCGGCACCGGTGCGCAGTGGCGAGCCGGCGTGTGGGTCGCGGCGATCGTCGCGGCAGGCGTGCTCGGCAAGGACCTCACCGACTTCACGTTCTCGGCGAGCTCGGGCGGCTATATCGATGGCGCATCGGCATCGGGTCTGATGGCCGGCGGCTTCCTGGCGGCGATGACCGGCAGCGAGGTCGATCCGAAGGCGACGATGACCGGCATCATCAACCCCGACGGCACGATCGGTCCGGTCGGCGGGATTCCCGAGAAGTTCCTCGGCTCGATCGAGAAGGGCAAGCGCCGGCTCGGCTATCCGATCGGCATGCGCAAGGCGAAGTCCGAGGCGACCGGCGCGGACGTCGACCTCGTCGAGCTCGCGAAGGCGCACGGCGCCGAGGCGGTCGAGATCGCGGATGTTCACGAGGCGTACAAGTTGCTCACCGGCAAGACGCTGCCCGATACCGTGCCGCTCGCCGAGAGCGACATGGCGCTCGATGCCGGCACGACCGCCGCACTCGAGGACAAGTACAAGGAGTGGCAGCAGAAGCTCGCGAAGGAATGGGGCTCGATCGTCCAGCTCGAGAGCGCGGGCAAGCTGCCGGCGTTGCTCGGCACGCTGCGCGACTACACCAAGCAGTACTCCGACCTCGCGGAGCAGCTCCACAAGAAGGGGCTGGTCGGCGCGGCGTATCAACGCATGCTGTACGCGTGGACGTTCGCGACGACGACGAACACGACGTACGAGCTGCTCAACAAGGTCAAGAAGGGCGACATCAACGGTGCGGTCGCCGAGCTCCAGACGCTCGATCAGCTCGGCGGCAACATCAACGCGGTGTTCCAGAAGATCGGCGCGCTCAAGCCGAAGACGCTCGGAGGTCACCTGCAGATGATCGCGGCGTTCAAGACTGCGCTGCGCAGCTACGTGTATCGCCAGCTCGCGAGCCAGATCACGGCGTCGACGGTGATCTACCTGCAGGGGCTCGCCTCGGAGCCGGCGACGAAGCTGGCAGCGCCGGAGACCGCGGATCTGGTGGTCGCCGCGATCGCTCCGACACTGCTGTACGTCGGACGGACGACCGCGGAGTCGACGCTCGCGCTGCAGGAGCTCGAGTTCGAGAAGGAAGACAGCGTCACGTACATGTGCTCGCTGCCGAACGTGAAGCGGATGGCGACGTCGTTCGAATCCGCGGCGGCCGCGGGCGTGTCGTACTTCGACACGATGGTGATCGACGAGCTCGCGAAGGGCTCCAGCCTCAGCGTCGACGACGCGCGCAATCGGTTCAGTGCGGTCGAGCCGGACTATCTCGTCGCGTATCTGATGACGAAGCTGTCCGAGAGCGAGGGCCTGCCGAAAGATCTGAAGACGGGCTGGGGCGAGAAGTCGCTCGCGTGGGGGCTGATGTCGCTCGCGAGCAGCGAGCTCGCGTACTTCGATTCGGCGGAGCTGATCGCGAAGTACTACTCGCTCGGCGTTCACACCGATGACAACAACAAGGTCGACAAGATCGAGTTCGAGCAGGCGTTCACGAACATGCTGGCGAGCGCCGAGCGCAACGCGCGGGCGAATGCGCGCGCCGCGAAGATCGCGGCAGGTGCGGTGCCGGTCCAGGCGAAGCTCGCATATCAGATCGCGGTGATCGAGCGCGACGGCGACCTCAGCGAGAAGGTCGATGCGCTCGGCGAGTTCTGGGCGGCCTCGGCGTTCTCGCAGACCGCCGTGATGCTCGCGCGTAATTAGCCGGCGAGCTCGGCCAGCAGATCTTCGGAATCGCCGAGGTCGGTCGCGTCCGCGCGATCCGAGAAGTCCGCTGCGGCGACGACCCACCCCGCGACCGCGAGTGGCTCGCCGTGAGCGGCGGCGAACGCGCACTCGACGAACGCGGCGCCGCGCAGGTCGCTTCCGGAGAGATCGACCTCGCGGAGGTCGCAGCGCTCGAACACCGCGCCGGCGAGGACCGCTCCAGCGAGCGAGGTGCCGCGCAGATCGCACGCGATGAAGTGCGCGAGCCCGAGCTGGGTGTCGGCGAGGTCGGCGCCGGCGAACGTGCAGTGCTCGAGGTGCGCGCGGTTCCACAGGCTGGTCGCGAGGTGTGCGCGCGTGAAGTCACAGCTCTCCGCGCGGAGCTCGGCGAAGCTGGTGTGCTCGGCGATCGCGCCTGCGAGCGTGCAATGGACGAGGCGCGCGCCGGTCAACGTCGCCGTCTCGATCCGCGCGCGCTGGAGATCGACGTCGACGAGCTCGGCGCGCGCGAGCGTCGCACCGACCAGGTCCGCGCCGGCGAACCGAAGTTGCTCGAGCCGGCAGCCGGTGAGATCCGCGCCGCGTACGACCCGCGCCGCGGCATCCGCGGTGACGACGACGAGCCGCGTACCGCGTGTCCCACCGGACTCGAGCCACACGCGATGGGCAGCGAGCGCGTCGCCGTCGAGCGTGCCGCGCGGGGCTTTGATCTCGCGGCCGGCCTCGAAGATCCGCGGAGCATCGCGTGCGATCGCGGCGGCGATGCCATCCCAGTACGCACGCTCCTCGCGGATCCACGTGCCCTGATAGCGTTCGGGCCGCATCGCGCGATCGAGATGGCCTGCCGGATCGCGCAGCGCCTCGACGGGAATCGCGTCACCAGAGAGGAACTTCGCGAGCTCGGCGAGCGCCGTACGCACGCGGTCGACCGCGACGACGTTCGCCTCCCACGCTTCGCGGGCGAGCCGCTCGGGCGATAAGGCGAGCTCTGGCCCGAGCCGATCGATTTCGCGCACGAGGTCGTACGGCTCGAGCACGGTCGATGGCGACGGGCCGCCGAGCTCGAGCTCCGCGACCTCGACGTCGACGAGATCGATCGCGCTGTGAAACAGATAGGCGCGGTCGTTCGCGCAGCGCGGGCACGCGGCGCGCGCGATCCACTCGTCGCCGGTCCCGCCCGTGCGCCACGCGATCGGTCGCCAGTCGCCGCATGCTTCGCACGGTCGCATCCCGGCGACGAAGTCCATCTCGGCCAACGAGCGCGGACTCCCCGCGACGGCGATCACGAACCGATGTTACGGCGTGTTGAATGTCACCGCCAGGCGAGCCTGCGCCGATGACGTACCGACCGCCGGGCACGGCGCGCGGATCGTCGCGAGCGCGGTCTCGACGCACTTCCGGACCGGCGCGGCGAGCTTCGCGCCGGTAAGCGTGACCTTCGTAACCGTGCCGGCCTGATCGAAGGCGAGTGCGACGGTCGCGTCGATCGGCCGCTTATCGGCGGTAGCGAAACAGTGCTCGACGGCTGGGAGCGCATCGGGCGCCCAGGCCTCGATCGACGGATCCGAACCCGAGGGTTCATGTAGCGTCGCGGTCACACGGACCCCGACCCTCGGCCTCGCGGACGCACCGGCGAACACCGCGATCCCGCGACTCCGGCCTCCTGCATCACGGAACACCTTGCCCGCGATCTCCTTGCAGACGCACGGCGTGGCGGCGAGATCCGCGACGACGTGCTGGTCGTTGCCACTGCACCGTCCGACGGCACCGTGAACATCGAGCTCGACGACGACGCCGGCGCTCTGCCCCGCCGGGATGCAGTGCTCGACGCGGTCGCGCAGGTCGAGCCCGAGAAGCCGTCGGGCGCGGACGTCGAACGAGCTATCCGGTGTGCCGAGCGGCTCGGTCGCGCCGCGCACCGTCGGGGTCGGGCCCTCGGCGTCGACGAGCTGGGCTAGCGCGTGCGGCAGCTCGGTCCGCCATGGCTTGGTGACGTCGTACGGCGCGACCAGGAGCGAGGGCGGCCCGGCGTGAGGGCTCGCGGGATCCAGGCCTTCGGCGAGCGTGACGCCGAGCCAGCACGTCGGCGTGCACTGGACGCGCGACTCGATCCGTCCCGTCGCTTTCAGCTCCCCGGCCCAGCGAGTCACGGCGTCGGCTTGCGAGAGCGGTGCGCCGCACGCCGCGCCGGTCACCGCATTCTCGCCACGCTTGGCGTGATCGACGATCGCGCGGGTGCGTGCCGGATCTTCGACGGTGAGATCCTGGTTGCGGCCCCACGTCGCGATCATCGAGGTTGCGGCGGTCTGTTCGTCGTCGAGCAGGACGAGGCCCTCGATGTCACGCACGTAGAGGTCCACGTGAAGCCGGGCCGGCGCCTGGAGGTGAACGGAGGGCGCCACTCTCGTCGAGAGAGCGTTCGCAACAGCGGTGACTTCATCGCTCGCGTCGCGATGCGGCGCATCGATCGGGGCCGGCTCGAGCGTCGGATGAAGCTCGCCGGGTGGCGCCTGCTTCGAGCCGCCGCACGCCGCGATCATCACGAAGGGGAGCGCGAACCTCATGAGCCGAGCGTATCTGTTAGGCTCCTGCCATGGCCACTCTGGAGGCCCAACTCGCAGCGGTCCTCGCTGCTCCCGACGACGAGGACGCGCGCCTCGCCTACTCCGATGCGGTCGCCGCGACCGATGTCGCGCGCGCCGAGCTGATCAAGCTGCAGATCGTGCTGTCGCGCTGGCGGCGCAACCGCGACAACCCGCCGACGCGCCCGCAAGCGTCGGCGCGCCAGGCCGAGCTGCTCGACAAGCACGCGACGCGCTGGGCCGAATCGATCGCACCTCACGTCAAGGGCTGGTCGTTCTTGCGCGGGTTCGTCGAGGTCGTTCGCCTCGATGCGGCGCGCTTCCTCGAGACGGCGCCGCTGCTGTATCGGACTGCCCCGATCCTCCACCTCGACCTCGAGAACGTGAAGCCGGTGGCCGCGGAGCTGTTCGCGTCGGCGCACCTCGCGCGGATCCAATCGCTCGATCTCCACCAGAACGAGCTCGGGGACATCGAGGCCAAGCTGCTCGCGGCGTCGCCGCATCTCGGCGCGGTGAAGTGGCTCGGGTTGGCGAACAACGCGATCGGCGAAGCCGGGCTCGAGGCGCTGGCGGCGAGCAAGAACCTGCCCGCGCTCGGCTATCTCGATTTCCGCTGGAACAGCGTCGACGATCCGACGCCACAAGATGCCGACGAGTACTCCGCGGATTCGCCGGCCGCGACCGCGCTGCAAGCGAAGTTTGGCAAGCGCCCGTGGTTGACCGCGAAGCCGCGGTTCGCGTGGCCGCCCGAGCGCGACGCGGTCGTCGAGTGAGCTCGCGGTCATGACCCTGTTGCGGGCGGCCGCCGCTGCGGCGCGCGCGATCGGGGCGACCGCAGAGGAAGCAAACGCGCTCGCGGTAGCCGCCGTGCGTCCGGCGTTCGCGGGCTCCCCGCTGTGGTTCGCGTTGCCACCGAACCTCGCGCCGGATGCAGATGCGCCGGTCGGCGAGCTGATCGCGTGGTGCGCCGAGGTCCGCGACGGCGAAGCGCTCGGCGCCGCTGTCGGGCTCGTGCACGAGGTCTACGCCGCCCACGGCTGGGCGATCGCCGCAGCGCAAGCGGCCGCGGGTGAGCGAGTCGTCCCTGATGTCGCGGATGCGGTCGCAGCGCGAGCACGCGCTCGCTTCGTGATCGAGACGGCGAGCGCGGTCGCCGCGGCCGATCCGGATCTCGCGGCGCTCGCCGCGGTTGCGGTCGAGCCGGCCGGCGGTGATCTGGTGCGGGGTGCGCTCGCAGCGTTGATCGACACGGTCGCCGCGGAACCGCCGATCGGCGCGCGGCCGAGTGCGCGTGCGGAGGCGACTCTCGACGAGGTCGCCGCGCTGTTCGAGGTCGCGCTGCCGCCGGCGGCCGCTGGGCGTGACGACGCGAGCCTCGCCGACTTGTGGGGCGCGGTGCACGACCTGGGCCGTCATCCCTGGATGTGGGATGCGGTCGCCGAGTGGCTCGACGGAGATCCGCTGATCTTCGCGAAGGCGATCGCGCGGGGCCGCGGGCGGGCGGACGTCGTCGAGCTGATCGAGCGCATGCGTCACGAGCTCGTCGCGCGGCTCGCCGCCGCGGTCGAAGCGACGTGGCGTGCCGAGGTCGAGCGCACGCGGCGCGTTGCGGTCCTCGCCGAGTCCACGCCGCTCGCCGACGCGATCTACGCGCTCGCGAGCACCGCCGCCGAGGGTGCCGCCGTCCGCCTCGCGACCGCGGCACGTGCGCGCTGGGAGCGCCGCGCCGGCGAGGAGCTCGCGACCGTGTGCGCGGAGCTGCTCGGCGATCCACGCGACCTCAGCGCGCTGTGGGAAGCGCACGTTCCGGCGATCCGAGCCGCGCTCGAGGCGACATGACGATCGAGCACGAGCTCGGCGTGGTCCTCGCGCTCGCGCGCGATGCGATCGCGGTGCCGGCGCTCCGCGATGCGGCCGGCCATGCCGATGCGCGGATCCGCCTGCTCGCCCAGCTCGGCCTCGCACGCGCGGGCGATCGCGAGGCAGGCGTCGTCGAGGACGGGCTCGCCGACGAGTCGGAGCTCGCCTGTTACTACGTGCTCGCGGCGCGCGCGGGGCTCGTCGCGCTCGGCCCGACGGCGCTCGATTATCTCGCCGCGCAAGCCGCGTACGAGCCGACACCGGCGGCGTTGCGTGCGAGTTGCGTGTGGGCGCTCGGCGAGCACGAGCCCCGTCGGGCGCGCACGCTGGTCGCCGCGCTCGACGGCGACGCGACGGATCACTTCATCGCGATCGTGCGCGCACGCGGCGGTGGATTCGCGGCGTCGCACGGTGCGCTCGCGACGCCGCACGTCGATCGGGTCGCGCTCCTCGTCGGTCAGGACCGCTGGCGGCGCGCGTAGTAGTCGGCCTTCACCGCATCGAACTCGGCCTGGCCCCAGCGCGTGCGCAGCGCCTCGAGCGGTGCGCGAAAGATCGATCCTGCGAGGTCGTTGCCGATCTTATCGCCGGCGGTGACCCAGCCCACCGCGAGCGACGCGTACGCGCTCAGCCGATCGCCGGCGCGGTCATCGAGCTCCGCGATCGCGAGCGCCGCCGCGACGTACGGCAACAGCGCGTTGCCGTCGAGGGCGTGCTGGCGGGCGCGGACCGCGAGCGCACGAGCGCGCGATGGATCGTGATCGATCAGCGCACGTGCGCTCTCGAGCAGGTCGAGCTCGGCCTGGGCGCCGTGATCGTTCGGTGCGGCCGCGCGAGCATCCGCGATCGCGCGGGTTGCCGCGCTCGCGAGGCCCGCTTCGACGAGAGCGGTGGCCTCTTCGATCCGCGAGCGGGTCGCGGCGGTCGCGTGGCCCGCGCTCGCGTAGAGGTCGGCCGCTTGCTCTGCCGCGATCGCCGCGTCTGCGTGATCGCCGGCGAGTGCGAACGCGATCGCGATCCGGCGGTGGAGCGCGGCCCGGGCGACCGGGATGATGCCGATCGACGCACCGTGAATGAGCGCGTCGCGATACGCGCCGACCGCTTCGCGAGGCCGGCCCGAGAGCAGCAAGACCTCGCCGAGCTCGGTCGCAGCCGACACCGCGAACGGCGTCTTGTCGGGGGCAAGCTCGCGGGCTCGCCGCACGCTGAGCTCGGCTTCTTCGAACATCCCGAGCGAGCGCTGCACGGTCGACAGCGCCTGACGCACGCGCGATTCGTCGAGCGGCAGGCGCGCGTCGCGGTCGAGGTCTGCCGCCGACTGCAGATCCGCCGCGGCGTCGGCGAGCTCGCCGGCGGCGATCCGTTCCGCCGCGCGCTCGACGAGCAACCCGGGCAACGCCGGATCGCGCTGCACCGCCGCTCGCATCACTGCCGCATCGAGCGCGTCGCGATCCACGGGCACAGCTTAAACCAGGATAAGATGCCCGGCGATGAGCCTCGGCGCGCACTTCGTTCGGCATCTCCGCGACCCGCGCGCGGGCGATACGCGCGGCTTCGCGAGCGAGCTCGCCGCCGCCGGCCTGGAGCTCGAGTCACGGTGCTACACCGCGTGGGTCGATCGCGCGCCGAACGTGCCGGAAGGCCATCCGCCGATCGCGATCGCGACGACCCCGCCGGCCGACGCCACCGCCGGCGACCGCTGGTTCGATCCGTGCGAGCTGACCCTGATGCTGCACGTCGGCCGGGCGTGGCTCGCGACGCGGCCGACCGCGCGCTGGCAGATGCACGGGTTTCTCGAGGTCTCGACGCGCGCGGTCCGCGAGGTCCAGGTCGAGCCGCCGTACAAGGCGCTCGATCCGGCGCGGCTGGCGCCCGGCGGCGACGAGATGGCGCGCGCGACGGAGCTGAGTGCGGGCGAGGCGACGCTCTACGCGTGGTTCTTCAACAAGATGCTGCCGAATCGGTTCGACTGGCAGTCGGCCGACGAGAAGCTGCCCGATGGGACGCTGGCGACCCTGTGGGCGCACAGCTCGGTGGAATGGATCAGCGGGCGGGTCGAGTCCGATGAAGGATCGCGGTTGATCATCACGCCCGATACGATCGACGAGGATCCCGACGAGAACGATGATGATGACGAGCGGCTGGTACGCGGCGAGTACACGAGGGACAAGAAGATCGGCTTTCGCACGGCCGTGCTGATCCAGACCGGACTGCTCGCGAACCCGAGCTCGTGGCACATCCTGCCGGAGCCCGTGAAGCTGACGTCGTTCGTGGACCGGCCGGCGTTTCGCTAGCCGCGGAGACAGAGTCGGATCGTTTACGTTTACGTGATCACCAACCGGATCCGGAACGGTAGGCTCGTAAACGTAACCGATCCGAATTACTCGGCGGCGGGTGACGGCTGAACGCCCCGCGGCTCTCCCGCAACCGGCTTATCCGCGCCCTTCTCGCCGGCCGGCTTCTCTCCGCCCGGCGCGCGGCCCTTCTCCGCCGCATCTCGCTTGTACGCATCCGCCTTCGCCGCGAGCCGAGCCTGCTGGTGCTGCTTGGCCCACGCCGTGAGCTTCGCGCTCATGTCCTGATACTTCGCCTGCGCGTTCTTGCCGTCGGCGTCCGACTTCTGCATCTGACCCTCGGCCGCCGCCGCATTCGCACCGCGCGTCGCGACCGCACCGTCGACCCGGGTCTTCGCGGTCGCGAAGCCGGTCTCGGTCTTCGTCATGTTCGCGGCGGTCGCCACGCCCTTCGCCTTGGTCGCGGCGTTGGTCTGCTTGTCCTTGTCGATCGCGGTGCTCTCGGCCTTGCTCGATTCCTGCGAGCCCGAGATGGTCTTCTTCATCTCGGCGAGCTTCGTCGCGAAGTTGTTCGCGTCGTTGTTCATCTCCTGGAACTTCGACGAGCCGAGCTTCGCGCCGATCCACGTGAAGCCCTGGAACGCCTTCAACGGGACCTCGATGATCGTCATGCCCGCGAGTCGATGCGCGCCGTCCGCGCCTTGCTGGCCGGCCTGCTCCGAGCGCTGCTTCTGCGCCGCGATCGAAGCGTCCTTCGCCGCGACCGCTTCCTTGTGCTGGTTGGAGGCTTCGGTCGCCTCCTTCGCCATCTTCTGCGCCTCGGCGATCTGCTCGGAGTTGTGCTTCTCCTTGCCCTGGATCGCGAGCTCTTGCGACTTCTTCTGCGCCCACTGCGCGCGCGCCGCCATGTCGGCCTCGATCTGCGCTTTCGCGTCGGAGAGGTCTTTCTCGGAGCCCGGCGGATCGACGTACTTCGGTGAAACCTTGCGCTCGATCTCCTCGCGCGACTCGGGCTCCTTGCCGGCGAGTCCCTCGCCAAAGTCACGGCCGCGTTGCGCACCACCGGGAATCGACCACGGCGCCGCGACGATGCCGCCCGCGAACAGGCCGATGCCACCGCCGACGATGCCGCCGATCTTCTGGTTCCGCGCGACGTCGGCCTCGTGCTTCTTCTTCTCTTCTTCGCCCTCTTTCTCGGGCGGCGCACCCTCTACTTCAGGATCGTGCGGACGCAGCGCTTCCGCGCGCTCGGCTTCTTCCTTCTTTTCCTTCTGTTCTGCGGCGGCCTTCGCGTTGCGCTGTGCCGTTTCTGCGGGAGGCAGGAGGTCGATGTCCTTGTGGCCCTTCTCGAAGTTCTTGCTCGGACTGAACGGATCCCACAGCGGCTTGATCGCCCACTTCTTGATGATCCGCCACGGCGGCCACTGGTTCTTGTCGCGCTCGGCTTCGGCCTTCTCGACGTCCTCGTCGCGCTCGTGCCGCTGCTGGCGCGCCTCGGCGTTCTCCTCGTCGAGGTGCTCGTTCTTGTGCTCGAGCCGCTCGTCGGCGGTCTTGTCCGCTTCGGCGCGATCTTCGTTCGCGGTGTCGGTTTCCGTCTCGGCCCCTTCGTTCGCACGCTTCGCGTCGTAGTCGCCCTTGTTGTTCGTCTTCTTCGTCGCCTTCGCGATCTGCGCTTCCTTCTCGGTGTGCGCGGCCTTCTCGCGGTTGAACGCGCGATCGGTCTTCTCGTTCGCCTTGGCCTCGGCGTCGCTCGCCTTGTCGACGCTGCCGTCGTACTCGCCCTTCGCCGCGGCGACCTCGCGGTCGTACTCGGCCTTCGCCGCATCCGTGCTCGGCTTCGCGAGCTCCGCCGCGCGCGCGGCCTTGTCCTGCGCCACCTGGTTCTTGTCGGCCTGGTAGCGCTCCTGCTCCTCGGCGACGTGCTGCTCGCGAATCTCCGGATCTTCGATCTCGTTGACGTGCTCGAGCGACTCGGCGTGCTTCGCCTCGACCTCGGCATCGCGCTGCGCGAATTCCTTGTCGGCGCCGTGGTTCGCTTGCGCACGCGCGTCGGTCTCGGCCGCGCCGAGCTTGTCCTGCGCCGCTTGGCTCTTGCCGTCGAGCTTGGACTTCGCGCTCTCGATCTCGGCTTCCTTGGTCTTCGCCGCCGCCGCGTGCTGGCCATCGCGCGCCCGTTCCGCGTTCGCGAGCCGCTCGTCGGCGGTCTTGGTCTGCTCGCCGAGCTTGTCGAGCTCCGCCTTCCGCGCCGCCTCGATCTGATCGACCTTCGCTTTACGCGCGGCCTCGATGTCGTCGAGCTTCTTGCCCAGATCCTTCTCGTTCTGCTCCTTGGCCTCGTCGTGCGCCTTCTGCGCTTCCTTGCGCGCGGCGCGGTTCTCCTCGTACGACTTCTTGTAGTCGTCGGCGACCTTCTTGCGCGCGGCGCGAGCGTCCTCGAGCTTCTTCTTCGCGTCGGCGAGCTTCTGCTCGCGCGTCCGCGTGTCGCCTGCCGCCGGCTTGTCGGCCTCGGGCGCGTTTGGATCCTCGTCAGGCTTCGCACCGTGCGGATCGGTGTGCTCAGCCGTGTGCTTGCCCTCGGGCGGCTTCGCGCCGTGCGGCTCGTCATGCTCGGCCGGCGGTGCTTCGGTCTTGGTTTCCGGCGGCGTGTGCGGTTGGTCGCCGCCGCTGCTCGGCGGAGCCGCGCTCGATCCACCGGCCGGCTTCGGCGCGGCGATCTCTTTTGCCTTGTCGATGCCCGCTTCGCCGGCCTTCGCACCGAGCATGTTGCCGACGAAGCCGACCGTCTGGTTCGCGGTCTCGCTCAGCTTGTCGCCCTGCTGCTGGACCGAGCGCGGATCGGCGTCGCTCTGAAACGTGTGCATCGCGCGGAACAGCAGCACCATCGGGTTGATGACGAGCTTCGCGATCGCGTCGAGGATCAGCGTCGCCATCACGACGCCTGCCGCGATCTCGGTCAGCGTGATCGCGAGCGGCGCCGCCGCACCGAGCGTGATGATCGTGACGATCCACATCACGAGGCCGATCGCGGCGGTCACGCCAGCGACGACGTTCAGCACGTTGACGACGATGTCGATGATCTCCGCGATGCCCGCGAGCGTGTTCGCCAGCTTCTCGTAGCGATCCGCGCCGGTGCCCATCGCCGAGATGGTCTCGCCGGCTTCCTTCCAGTTCTTCGTCCACAGCGAGTACGCCGAGAACGCGCCCGCGATGATCGGGCCGATGCCGGGAATCTCTTCGCCCGCCGCCGAGACGCCGAGCTTCGTCAGCGCGAGGCCCGCGCCCTTGCCGACGCCTTCGGTCAGGAGCGCGCCGCCGGCGCCGAGTGCGAAGCCCGTCGCGCCCGCACCGAACACGCCCTTGCCGGTCTGCTCGGCGATGAACGCCGCGCGTTGCGTCGAGCCGGCGCCGCCGACCGAGCTCTGCGCGGACTTCCACTCCTCGTGCTCGATCAGCTCCTGATGGGCCAGCGCGAGATCGCTCGTCGAGACGCCCTTGAACGCGCCGATGTCGTTGATGCCTTCTTCATGCGCCGCGGCGACCTTCGCCACGACCGGCGCGGTCTTGCCACCGCCGGCGCCCTTGCCCGCCGGCTTCTTCGCCGCACCGGCATTCTTGCCCTTGCCGTCCTTGTTGCCGCCCGGCTTGACCGGCTTGCCGTTCGCCGGCTTCGGCTTGTTCTCGGCGCCGCTCGACGGGTTCTTCGAGATGATCTCGTCAGCGTCTTCCTTCGAGAACTTCGAGCGGATGATCGACTCGGTCGTCGCGCGATCCGCGGGCGGCGTCGCCCGCAGCATCTCGGCCGCCTTCTCCTTGCTCGTCATCTCGCGCGCGATCACCGCGGTGCCGGGATCCTGGAGCCGCTGGACGACCGGATTCGCGATCGCCTTGCGCTGCACCGCCTCGGTCGTCGCGAGGTGACCGGCGAGCTGATCGAGCAGCGCTTCGGCCGATTCACCGGCGACGACGCGATCCGCGACCGCATCCGCGTGGCGCTCGTGCTCGTCGTGCGCGCCGCCATCGATCCCGCCGGCCTTGCTGACGCCCGCGCGCTGCTGGACGACGTGCGCCGCTTCGTGCGCCGCGGTGTGGAGATCCGGCGAGCTCGAGAACGCGACCGAGTCGCCGTGCGCGTACGCGGTCGCGCCGAGCGCGGCGCTCGCTTCGGCCGCCGAACCGCCGACGTGCGCGCGAACGCTGCCGAGATCGTGGCGCCCGAACGAGCGCTGGATCGCCTCTTGGTGCGGCAGTGCGCCGCCGCTTCCCGACGTTCCGGATCGCGCGATCGCGTGGACGTCGCCGCCGTCGCCGGCCTCGCCGCTCGCCTTGCGCTGGACCGTGCCCTCGTCCTTGCCTTCATCCGCGTCCGGCTTCGGATAGCGGATCCGCGGATCCTGGTGGGTACCGTCGACGGGGAACTTCGTGCCCTCGAGCTCGCCTTCCTGGAAGTTGCCCTGCTTCGCGGTGCGAATCGCGATCGCCTCGCCGTAGGTCTTCGGCAGGTCGCCCTTCTTGATCGCGGGCTGCGCATCCTTTGCCGGCTTCTGGAACGTGAAGTTGCCGGCCGCGTCCTTGTAGATGTTCTTCTTGGCTTCCCAGCCGCCCGCCGCGGCCCAGTCCGCCGGGAACGCATCGTTGGGACCGTGGACGTTGACCGGGATGGTCGAGATCTTCTGACCGTCGGGGCCCGGGATGCCGCCGTTCTCCGCGATCGCTTCGCGCGCCGCGCGCAACCGGCGGTTGTCGAGCGACGTCATCGTGCCGTCCGGCATCGTCACGGCGTCGATCGGCGCGCCCTTCCAGCCGCCTTCGGCCAGCGAAGCCTTGAGCTGCTCGAGCGTCATGCCGTCGCTCGTCTCGTGCTTGATGTTCTCCTGGCTGTACTTGATCGCGTGCGGATCGTGATCGCCCTTCACCGACTCGTGGAGCTGACCGTCGCTGCGCGCGCCTTCACCGTCGCCCGTGCGGAACCGCGCCGCCTTGCCGTCCGCGCCGATCAACACGCTCGAGTGCTGACCCGCGCCGTGCAACGCGCCGATGTCCTCGGGGCTGAGCTCGAGGTTTCCACCCGGATGGGTGTGCGCGATGATCTTCGCACCCTCCGGCAGATCGACGGTGTGCTCGCCGCCGAGCTTCATCACGCGCTCGCCGTTCGGCAGCCGCAAGAGCGCGACCTCGCGGCCGGTCGCGGCCGTGATCGACGCCATCATGTCGACGCTCGCCTTACCGCGCGGCATCGAAATGGTCCCGTCTTGCTCGAGCGCCTTGATCTGCTCCGGGTACTTGTCGCGCGCGGCCTGTCGCTCTGCCGGCGACATCTCGTGCACGGCCTTGGCTTCGATCGGCTCGTTCGCGAGCGGAATGCCCGGCTTCTTCGGTCCGCCGTTCGCAGCCTCGCGCTGTTGCTGCGCGGTCTGCTGCAGCGGCTCCGCGAGGCGCGCGTTGCCGCCGCCCGCGACCTTGTTCGCCGCCTCGATGTGTTGCGACATCAGCACGAAGCCCGGGACAACGCCCTTCGAATCGGGATGGAGCTGGTCGGCCTGCGAGCGCAGGTTGTCCTGATGTGTCTCGGCCGAGGCGCCGCCGGCGCTCGCCTCGTGATTCATCATGTGCGAGATATCTTCCGGCGTCGAAGCCGCGCCGAGGATGCGAACCGAGCCGTCCTCGCTGCGCACGCCGACGATCGGCCGGAAGTTGTTCGCATCGGGCTCGCCGTAGATCGGCACGAGCTTGCCCTGGTAGTTCTTCACGAGCTCGACCGGGCCGCCCTTGCCGCGCGCATCCTGGCCGATCGAGAGCACGAGAGAGTCCTTCCACAGGACGACGGGCTCGCCGTTCGGACCCTTCTCCTTCAACACGATCTTCACGCGATCGGGGCCGCCCGGGACCTCGGGCTCGTACGTGATCTTGTCGATGCCCTCGACGACTCGGCGCGAGATGTTGCCCTGCACGCCTTCAGGGCTCGTGTTGCCCTTCTGCATGTGCGGATCGAACGCGGCGCCGGGCTCGCGGTTGCGCGGCAGGTTGCCGTTGCGCGCGGCCTCTTCGAACGTGAACTTGGTGAGCGCGTCCTGCGCGGCCTTGATCCGGGTCGCGTCGTTCGACGCCTGGGCGTCAGAGAGCTCGCGGTTGATCGCGGCGAGCTTGTCGCGCTGCGTGCCCGCGTTCTGCCTAGCCTCGTCGGGATGCGTGCCGATCCACTCGACGTCGTTGACGCGAACGCCGTGCTCGTCGACGCGACTCGCCGCGGCCTCCGAGCCCCACGCGCCCGCCGCACCAGCGCCAATGTTCGCGACCTCGCCAGGACGGACCGACTCCCCGCCGAACGCCTGGTCGCCGAACGCGAACGCCTTCGCGTCCTGCATCCGCTTGAGCGTCGCGGCGTCCATCACGCTCTCGGGCAGCTTGCGGTTCGGTCCCGGGCCCGTCGCGACGTCGGCCTGCTTCGTATAGAAGTAGCGCTTCGTCCCGTCGGGGTCGGTGACCTCCATGCGAGCGTTCGCGCCGCCTTCCTTCGCCCAGCTCGGCCAGTCGGCCTTCGGGCCCGGCTCGAGCGAGCCGGACGCACCGTTGTACGTCTTGATCTGCGCGTCGTTCTTGTTGAGCGCGACGTTGTCGGCGTGCTCGCTCGCGAGCATGTAGCGCCGGTTCGGATCGGACGACGTCTCGATCATGCCATGACCGGGCTGGTGATTCGGCAGCTCCGACTGACCCGCGCCCTGGCCGAACTTGCTCGTCGCGCCGTCCCACGGGTTCGCTCCGCCGATCACGATGTCGCCCGGCTTCACGTTCGGACGTGACATCTCGTTCGCGGTGCCGGCGAAGCCCGAGCCGAGCGTGACGTGATCGTAGACCTCCTTGACGTGGATCTTGCCTGCCGCGTCGGTCTCGACGTTCGCGTTGACCTGACGCACGAGGTCCGCGTCTCGCTTCTTGATCTCGTCGCGGGCCTGAGCGACTTCCTTCTTGCGCGCCTCGACCTGCTCGGGCGTGCGGCTCTCGATCCGACCGAGCACTTCGGCGTCGGTGCCCGGTCGGTTCGCGACGCGATCGTACTGCTCGATCGCGTGGTTCGCGGTGTTGTTGATCTGATCCTCGAGCATCTTGACGTGCGCCGTGCGCTCTTCGGGCGTCGCGTGCTCCCACACGCCGGTGCCGTTCTCGGCCCGCGTGCGGAGGTTCTTCAGCCGCTTGATCTCGGCGCGCGCTTCGCGCACCGCTTCGACCGCGGCCGGCGGCGCGCCATCGGGGTTGTGCTCGATCGCGCGGAGGCGAGGCTCGTGCTCGCTGATCTGCTTGGTCGGCGACTCGTGGAGCTGGCGCTGCGGCGCTTCGCTCTTGTTCTCCGCGGCGACGACCGCGGCCGGCTTGTCCTCGGCCGGATCCTTGATCGTGGTGCCGCCGGTCTCCTTCGGTGGCGTCTCCGGAACCGGCGACTTGTCGCTCGCGCGCGGCGTCGAGTCCGCGGTCGTGTGCGGATGCTCCTCGGGCTTGGTCTCGGGCGACGTGTGCTGGGTCGACTGATTCGGCTCGGTCTTCGGCGTCGGCGACGGATCGCTCGACGTGCGTTCGGTCGACGACTCGCCGTTCGGACGCGCCTCGGCGGTCGGATGCTCGCCGTTCGGATGTGCCTCCGCCGCCGGATGCTCGCCAGCCTCACCACCCGGATGCGCGTGCTCCTTCGCACCGATCGCGCCGGCGGTCGACATGAACGCGTTCGTCGCGATCGCCTCGGGCGAGAACGCATCGTTCGCGGCCTTGCGCCCCTCGGCGAGCGCTTCGGACTGGCTCTTACCGGCCGCGAGCGCCTCGGCGTACTTGCCGGCGAACGCACCGCCAGCCGCGGTCAGCGTGTTCGCGACCGTGTCGAACGCCGCCTCGCCGCCCTTCTTGATGACGTACTGCAGCGCCTTGTTCTCGGTCTGCTTCGCGCCCTGACCGAGCAGCGGCTCGAGGAACTTCAGCTTTGCCGGCGCGATGCCCATCGTGAGCGCGGCGGTCGCCCACTGCGTCGGATCCTTGAGCGCATCGCCCGCGGTCCCGAGGCCCGTGCGGAACGCTTCGGCCGGCGATTTGCCCTCTTTAATTGCTTCGAACGCGGCGTCGAAGCCTGTCGTCAGCGAGTTCTGGATCGGACCGGTCACGACGTTCGACACGCCCGCCGAGACGAGCGAGCTCGCGATGCCTTCTTCGGCGAGGCCGAGGCCCTTCGACGCGAGTCCACCGAGGCCGCCACCGGCGACCGCGAGACTGCCGGAGATGGCGCCTTCGACGAAGCCCTTCGCGCCTTCCTCGAGCGCGTAGTTCATGACCTCGGTGCCGCTCTTGCGGTCGTAGCCCGTGACGTTGCCGGCCGCGTCACGCTCCATGTTGAAGTTGGACGTCGCCCAACCCGACTGCTTCTGGAAATCCTGGAGCTGCTCCGGCGTCATGCCCGGCGGCGGAATCGGCTTCCCGTCGGGGCCGATCTGCGCGTAGCCCGCGCCCGGGATGTACATGCCCTTGCCTTCGCTCGACAGCGAGATTTCGCTCTCGCGCGCGACGGCCTCACCGCCGAAATACGCGCCGCCCGCGATCGAGCCGCCGACAAGACCCGCGATCAACACGCCCGCGAGGCCGCCGGTCGCCACGGTCAGCGCGACGGCCGCGACGGTCGCGAGGCCGATGATGATCACCGAGCGCCACGGCCCGTTCCAGAAGTCGACGAACGCCTTCTTCCACGAGTCCGGAATCATGCTGACGACGGCCTGGGCGATCTTGTCGACCGCCTCCATGACCTTGTCCGCCATCTCACCGACGAAGTCCGCGACCGCGTCGATGCCCTTCTGGATCACGTCGAGCTGCGCGATCTGGAGATCGAAGAACGCTTTGACGCCGGCTTCGGCGATATCGAACGCGGTGTTGACGACGGCCTCGGCCGCATCGAACGCCGTGTTGACCGCCTTGACCCCGAGCTGATACGCCGCCTCGACCGCGGAGTTCAGCGTGTTCTCGACCTGGGTGACCGCGTCGTCGAGGACCTTCGCGGCCGCGTCGACTGCAGAGCACGCCTTGTCGGCCGCGGCCTGGATGCCGTGCTGCAGCGCCTGGCCCGCGCGATCGATGGTCGCCTTGAGGCCATCCATCGCGCCGTTGAACGCGTCGCGATACTTCTGCGTCGCCGAGCGCAGCTTGTCGCCGAGGTCCTTGTTCACCAAGGACACCGCCGCGATCATCATGTCGAGCGCGGCGTTGATCGCCATCTGGAACGCCGACACCAGCGCGGTCAACATCTGGGTCAGCGCAGAGACCAGCGCCTGCAGCGCCGACGCGAGCGCCTGGATGATTCCCTTGATGGCGGCGGCGCACGCGTTGATCACGGTGCGGATCGCCGCGGCGCACGCCGAGATGATGCCCTGGATCGCGCCCTTCACCTTGTTCATCACGGCGAGCGCGGCCTGGCGCGCCTTCTCGAGGACCGCCATCGCGGCCTGGCGCGCCTTCTCCATGATCGACACGACGAGGTTCTTCGCCGCCTCGAGCACCGACTTCACCGCGTTCATCAGATCGTCGACGCGATCCTTCACCCACCCGACGATGCCGCCGAGGATGCCGCCGGAGTGCTTCTTCTTCTCTTCGTCGGCCTGCGCCTTCTTCGCGGCCGCTTCTTGTTCAGCCTTGGCCTTCTCCGCGTTCGCCTGCGCGGAGCCCTGCTGGATCTGCTGTTGATAACCCTGCTCGCCCTCGGTGAGGTGCTGGTTGATCTCCTGCTGGCCCGACGCCTGTTGCGACGCGACCTGCGAGTGCATCTCGGATTGATGCTGCTGGACCTGCGCATCCATCTGCGCCTGCTGCTGCGTCATCTGAGCCTGATGCGAAGCAGACGCCGCGGCGGCCTGCTGCTGGTGGCTCGAATACGCCTGCTGCTGTTGCTGCTGGAGCTGCGACTGGTGCGAAGCGATGTCGGCGTCTGCCTTCGACTTCGCCGCTTCTGCCTGCGCCTGCGCCTGGGTCTGGGCCGTCTGTTGATCCGCCGAGAGCGTCGTCTCGGCGGTCGTCTTTTGCTGCTGGAACCCCTGCTGCGCGGAAGCCTGGGCCGCCGAGTACTGCGGCATCACCTGGCCCTGAACTTCTTGCGAGTAGCCGGTCTGCGCCGCCTGCACCGACGCGTTGCGCGTCGCCTTCGCGGTCGTCACGCCGGTCTGTGCGGTCTGCTGCGACGTCGCGATCTGCGACTGCATCTGCGTGTGCGCGGCGGTCGCTTCGGCTTGATGCGCTTGATACTGCGGCTGCGCTTGCGCGGCGGCCTGCGCGCCGGTGATCGGCGGTGGGCGCTGCGCGATCTCTTGCGCCTGCGCTTGCGCCTGCGTGACCTGCGACTGGGTCTGACTCTGCGCGGTCGACTGGCTCGTCGAGACGTGCGTGTTGAGCTGGTCTTGGACCGGCGCCGCCGCGGCCTTCATCTGGCCCGGACCCTGCGCGTTCGATTGCGACGTGACCTGCTGCTCGATCTCGCCGATCGCGGCTTCGCGCGTCGGATAACCGCCCGGCGTCTTTTCGCCCGCGTTCGGGCTCGCCGGTGCGTTGATCACCGGCGGCGGAATGTTCGCGAGGTTCTGGATCTGCGCGTTCGCTTGCTGGTAGGTGCCCTGCGCAGCAGACGTCGCGGCGTCGACGCTCGCCGAATCCGGCGGCGGCAACGCGGGATGCTGATCGATCGCGGCAAACCGCGACGCGTCGAACGGTGGCAGCGTCGAATTCGCGGCGCCCGCGGCGTGGCCGCGCGCGACGACGGCGGGATCGAGGTTCGCGGCCGACTGCGAAACCGCGCTCGCGGCACTCTGGATCGCGGTCTGCGCCGCTTGGGTCACGGGCGCCATCGCGGCGGCCGACGTCTGCTGGAGGATCGGCGGCGGCGGCATCGCGGCGAACTGCGAGCGCTCGGCCTGCGCGCCGCTCGTCTGCGACGCGACCTGCGCCTTGCCCTGCGCGCCCTTCGCGGCTTCCGATGCTTTGCCGGTCGCCGCCGCGGATTGCCCCGCGGCTTGCGACGACGAATTCGCGCTCGCCATCGGCGCATCCGCACTGTGGCCGGTCGTCTGCATCTGCGGACCGAGCGGCGAGATCTGCGACGCACGTGCGGCGGCGGCTTCCGGCGCGACCTTGCTCTGGGTCTGCGCTTCGGCCGTGATCGCCGATGCCGAGGCCGAGCGATCGCTCGACAGCGACACGGTCTGCTGCACCATCGAGCCCGGATCCGGAATGTTGTCGCCGCCACCGGCGGACTTCACCGGCGCGACGGTCGGCGCTGCGGGCGCCGGCGCGTTGGTCTGGGGCGCAGCCGGCGTCGGCGTCGCGGGCAGTGCCGCGATCGCGGGTGCAGCGGCGGGCGGCGTTGGCGCCGGCGTGGCGGCGGTCTTGACCGCACCGGGACCCGCGGGCGCAGCCGCTGCGGGTGCAGGCGCCGCACCGGGCGCGGTGCTCGTGTTGCTCGCCGGCAGCGGCGACGTCGAACCTTGCGGCACAGCGACGGCCGAGGTCGCGGCGCGCGCGGCAGCGATCGCGGGATTCGCGGCGGGTGATGCGGTCGGCGACGGCGGCGCGAGCGGCGGCACCGCGCGCTGGCTCGTCGTCGGTTGCGTCGTCTGAACCGGCGGCGCTGCGGGCGCGGGCACCGGTGCGTTCGTCATCGGTGGCGTCGGTGCCGGTGGCGGGGTCGGGACCTGACCGTTGTCGCCGCTCTTCGCTTCGATCTGGAACGATGGCTGGGTCAGCTGCGACTTCTTGTCGGCGATCGGCGGCGCCTGGCTCGCGACTGGCTGCGCGTTGACCTGCATGTCGCCGTTCGACTTGATCTCGGCGGGCGCGCGATCCTTCGACGGCTGGACGTGCGGCGCCGCTGCTTGACGCTCGCTGTTCGGCGTCGTGTTGATCGGGCGCTGGGTCGGGCTCGGCGCGGGTTGCGCGGGCTGCGGCGATGCAGCACCCGTCGGATTGCGCGACGGCATCGCGGCGCCGGAGTGCGATGCGGGCGGAGCCTGCACGCCACCGCCGTGAGCAGCTGCATGCGGAGCAGCGGCGGCGTGCGGAGCGGCGGCGTGCGGAGCGGCGGCGTGCGGAGCGGCGTGCGCGGCGGGGGCTGCGCCATGCGCGGGACCGCCATGCGCGGGACCGCCATGCGCGGGTGCGTGTTGCTTCGCTTCTTCGGTGTGCTTGGCGTCGGTCTTCGCGTCAGCTTTGGCGCCGGTCGCAGCGGTCGCGCCTGCCTTCGGCGCCGTGCTCGCCGCGGCGTTCGCAGGTTGTGCGTTTGCGTTTGCGGGCTGAGCGCCCGCCGCGGGTTGCGCGCCGACCTGCGTGTTCGCGGCGGCCTGCGCACCATTGGTCGCCGTGGCTGCACCGGTCGCGTTCTCGAGCACGCGGGTCGGATCCGCATTTCCGCGAATCTGCGCGCGCGGATCGACCGCCGCGAGCGTCTGCTCCGCGATGTTCCGCGGATCTAGATTGCGCGCGACCTCGGCACCTTGAATGCCCACGTTGCGCGCCGCATTCACCGCACCGTCGACGATATGGCGCGGATCGAGATCCGCCGCCGCTTGGCTCGCGAGCTTGCGCGGATCGATATTCTCGCGCGCCGACTCGATCACGTTCTTCGGATCGAGCGCTTGCGCCGTCTCGCGGACGACGCTCTTCGCTTCGTCGACGACATTGCGCGGATCGACGTTTTGCGCCGCTTCGCGAACACTCTCGAGCGGCCGCTCGGCGACATCCTTGAGCTCGTTCGCGATGCTCGCGCGCCCGTGCGCGACGTGATGCGCGATCTGATGGACGTTGTCGAGCACGTGCGCCGGTGCGTCGCGCAGGTTCTCCGCGATCTGGCGCGGCGCATCGGCGGCGCGATCGAGGGCCTCGCGCGGCAGGTTCTGCGCCGCGTGCGCGAGCACCTGGCCCGGCGCTGCCGCGGCAGCCTTCACGTCCTCGCCGAGCTGCTGGCCGACCTGCGCGAGGCCGCCGGCACGCTGCTGGATCACGTGGCTCGCCTCGTGGCCCAGGCCGGTCAGCGCCGGAACGTCGAGCCCGAAATGCACGCCACCGGAACCGGCGGCCGCGTTCGCCTCGAACATGCCGCCAATTCGCGCCTTCATCTCGAGCTCGGCGCCCTTGTTCGGCTGCAACGCCTCGGCGCGCTCTTGCTCCTGATCGCCGCGCTGATCTTGCTTCTGCTCCTCGGCCTCGACCTGCATCAGGTCGGCGAGCGGATTGTTCTGCGCCGCGGGCTGGCGGCCACCGCCGGCGAGATTGACCGCGGCCGAGACGCGATTGACCGCATCGTTGACCGAGCGCGCCGCGTCCTCGAGACCGCCGCGCATACCGGCGCCGGTCACGTCCCGAGTGACACTGTTGATATGCGCGACCGCCTGGTCGATCGTCTTGAGCGCGTTTTGACCCGCGTTCTGGATCCCCATCGGGTCCAGCGCGCCGCGCAGCTTGCGCGCGCCACGCCGGCCGTCGACATCCTTGGCCTGCTCGAACAGCACGCGCGACAGTCCGCCGACCCGCAACTGCTTCTGCTCCGGCCCGTCCGCGTTGTTCGGCGAGACGTGGTCCGCGACCATTTGCTGGGTCTGCTTGCCAACTTCTGCGAGGCGAGCTTGCGCCGCTTCGGCGCGCGCTTTGCGCCGCTGCTGCTTCTCCTCCTCGAGAGCCGCGAGCTTGTCTTTTGACAAGAATTCCATGCGGTGAGCCGTGCCCATTGTACGCACGGCACCCCACTTTTCTCCCGCGCCACGCTAGGATCGATGGGGTGGGTTCCGACCGACGACGCCGCATTCTCCGGTTCTTCGGTCCACGCGGAGATCTGCTCGCGGCGGAGGCCCCGAACCTGGTCGTCTACGACGCTGGAGGGCACGAACGGTTCCGCGCCGAAGTTGCCGACTTCCTTGATATCGCGGCGGTTGGCGACGAGCTGTGGGCGGTTTCCCCAGGTCTCCTTACCCGGCTGTCCATCCGGACCGGCGAGCGGATCTCGGAGGACAAGCTCGAGTACCTCGATCCCAAAGGCCACTTCCTGGTCTCGACCACCGCGCCGACACTCCCGGTCTGGCACGCGGATCGGCCGGTCGTCCTCCGCGCCGACCCGATCCGGACCGAGGTCCCCGGTCCGGCCGGCGCCGAGTCCTCGGTCATCGTCCCGATCGCGGAGGGCCGCTGGCTGCTGTGGCAGAACGGCCAGCTCCGGTTGTGGCGATCGATCGGCGAGGCGTGGCGCAAGCCACTCGGTGAACCGGGCGCGAACCCGATCGACGCGCAGCTCGTGCTCGACGGCCGGCTGTTCGTGCTCGCCCAGCAACGACCGCCGCGCGCGGGCGAAACCTACGGCGAGCTCCGGCTGTCGGTTGCCGCGACGACCGATGGCGCGCCGCACACCCAGCTCCGCCTGCCGCAGGTCTCGCACTTCTCGATCGCGGCGCGGCGCGGCTTCGCGGCGGTGCGCTCGGGCGATCGCGTCGGCGTCTTCGATCTGCGGTTCGGCCGCTGGATCCGCGACCTCGTGTTGCCGCCCGGCATCACCGAGCTCGCGATCGACGACAGCCTGCAGCGGATCGCACTCGGCTCGGCATCGGGCCTCGAGCTCGTGCGCCCCGACGCGTTGCAGAGCACGCAGCCGATCGAAGACGCGCCGCCGCCGATCGAGACCGAAGCACCGACGAACGGCCACACGTCGCTGGTCGAGGTCGCAGCGCCGGTCGTCGACGCGGGGCTGGTCGAAGCGGATCTGATCGAGCCCGAGCCCGAGCCCGACTCCGCGGATCGCGAAGAGCCGCTCCCCGATGCACCTCTCGTCCGCCTCGATCCGGTCGCGGTGATCCCGAACGCCACGGCGAGCGAGATCGCGCAATCGATCGATCTACGGGTCCAGCTCGTCGGCGCGCGCGTCCACGTCGCGATCGCAGAAGCGTGGGATGCCGGCCGGATCTCGAAGCCGGATCTCGTGAAGCCGCCGTTCTACGACGAGGTCCACGGCCTGCTCCGCCTCGTGACCGGTCGCGCACCGGGCGAGCTTGCCTCTGCGGTCAGTCGTCAGCGTGCGACCGAGGACATGACGACGGCCGCCGAGCGCGGACGTGGTGGCCGGCTCACGCCGCTCGACGTGCTCGCGCGCGACTTCGAGCTCTCGCAGACCGCGGTCTCGATCCTGTTCGCGATCGTCGCGCCGCGCTTGCGGGGCGAGCTCGCGCGCCTCTACGGGATCCTTGCGAACGATCCGGGCCGGCCGCTCGTCGACGAATTCCTGCTCGGCCAGATCCTCGGCGCGGGTCACTCGCACGCGATCGCGCGCGAGCTCGACGGCGATCGCCCGTTGCGCAAGTACGGCCTGGTCCGCGTCGCCGCCGGCGATCGCCCGTTCGCGGCGCTCACGATCGATCCGTTGGTCGCGCGCTACATCGCGAACCAACCGGTCGAAGGCGAGCCCGATCAGCACCTGTCGCTGCGCAACGTCGATCGCGATCTCGAAGAGCTCCAGCTGCCGCGCGCCGTGATCATCAAGGCGCTGCGCTACCTGTCGACGCCGCGCGCGAAGCTCGCCGGTGAAGCGGATCAGCAACGCCCCGACGAGCCCGTGCGGATCGTCGTGCGCGGCCGCACCGGCTCGGGGCGCCACACGCTGTTGACGTCGCTCGCCGCGCGCGCCGGACGCTCGGTTGGCGTGGTCGATCTCAGCACGGTGCCGCGCGAAGCCGGCCGGCTCGCCCAGATGCTCGAGGCGGTGTTGCGACGGGCGATGCTGCGCGGCCTCCTGCCCTGCGTCGACGGCCTCGAGCTGATCGGCTCCGAGGATCCCGATACGAAGATCCAGATCGCCGCGGTGCTACGCACGCACCCGGGACCGATCGCGTTGCGTCTGCCGCCGGATGCGTCGCCGCCGCTCGACC
The DNA here is from genome assembly GCA_040004535.1 of Deltaproteobacteria bacterium. Lineage (GTDB taxonomy): Bacteria > Myxococcota_A > Polyangia > Haliangiales > Haliangiaceae > JABFXX01. The sequence continues at coordinate 810 of JBDUAS010000065.1, read as the reverse complement.
CGGGCTATTTGATCATCGACGTGCCGCTGCGCAACGAGCGCGAGCGCAGCGAATCGTGGGCGCTCGCTCTCGATCGTCACCAGATCGATCTACCGGACGCGAGCGAGCTCGCGGCGCGCTATCGCGTCGGGCCCGGCATCATCGAGCGCGTCGCCGCGGAAGTGTCGCGCCGTCCCGATCCGCCGGAGGACCCGTCCGCCTGGGTCCGCGAGCTCGACGATGCCGTCCGCCAGCACCTCGAGAACCGGCTCGGTCAGACCGCGACGCGCGTGACCCGGCTCGCGAAGTGGACCGATATCGTCCTGCCCGAGGACATCACCGATTCACTGCTCGAGCTGACCGCGCGCGTCCGCCACCGTAAGACCGTCTACGAGAAGTGGGGCTTCGATCGGTCGATCACGACCGCGCGCGGGATCACGGCGCTGTTCCAGGGCGCGCCCGGCACCGGCAAGACGATGGTCGCCGGCGTGATCGCGCGTGACCTCGGACTCGAGCTCTATCGCGTCGACGTGTCGCGCATCACGTCGAAGTGGATCGGCGAGACCGAGAAGAACCTCGGCGCGCTGTTCGATGCGGCAGAAGACGGTCAAGTCATGCTGCTGTTCGACGAGGCCGACTCGCTGTTCGCGAAGCGCACCGAAGTGAAGACGTCGGTCGATCGCTACTCGAACATGGAAGTGAATTACCTTTTGCAGCGCCTCGACAGCTTCGAGGGCATCGCGGTGCTGACGACCAACTTCGGCAACGCGATCGATCCGGCGTTCAAGCGCCGGCTCACCTACCGCATGACGTTCCCGTTCCCCGACGAGG
>JBDUAS010000064.1:0-29722 GCA_040004535.1 Deltaproteobacteria bacterium | reverse complement strand
TGGAGAAGAACTTGTTCGCGGCGGTGTTCACCATCGCCTCGTCCTCGCCGACGCTCACGATCGCGGACGCTCGAACGGTGACCTTGACCGGTGCAGGTCGACCGTCCGGATCGACATCCGCGGTCTGGTCGGTGATCTCGATATCGACGTTGATCGCCTGCGCCGGAATCCGTCGCGTCTGGGTGATCACGGGCACGATCATCGCTTTGCACGGGCCGCGGTAGATCCGCAGGTTATGACCGCGGTTCGCGAGCAAGATCTCGCCTGCGTCGACGCTGCGCAGAAATGTCGTGATGATGAGCGACGTGAGGATGAGGACGGCAGCGACGGCTGCCACGGCAATGATGAGCGACGTTTGAATCTGCACGATCGATTCCTTCCGGCACCACTGGTGCCTTACGCTGAACCCCCGACGACTGACACCGTGACGCGCTCGCGCGCGGATTCGACATCTTCGATCCGCAGCCGATCGCCGACGCGCACCGGTAAGCTCGTCTGCGCTTCGATCAGCCGCGCCGAGAACTGCACGAGCCGACCTTCCCGCACGACCGAGACGACGCCGCGACCGCCCCGAAACGGCGTGACCGCCGTCGCTTCCGACATCACGATCTCGGCGAGCGGCCCCGAGGCCTGGAGCTCGAGCTTGAACAGCGACCGCCAGATCGGTGCGAGCGCGAATCGTTCGACCAGCACGGCGGGCACGATCGCGAGCAACGCGGCGGACCACATGGCGAAGTGGGCGGCGACGAACACGTTCGCGAACGCGCCGAACAGCGCGAGCAGGCTCAACACGAGCCGCGGCGTCGGTACGAACTTGGTGAGCGCCGTCGCCCGCGAGTGAACGACCAGCTTTCCGGCGTTCGCGTGACCCGCGTGAAGCGCGTGCGCACCGTGGCCGACCGCACCGTGGCGACCGAGAGCCGGTAGCGCCATCACTCCGAGGCCAGCGAGGCCGATCACCATGAGGATGAGGAACATCCACCGACAACGTGCGTCTCGAACCCCGAGGAGTCAATCTCGATGCACGTGTCGAATCGCCTCGCGTACTTACGCGAGCACGAGCCGGCCCCGGGCGACGCCGGGGCGTGCCTCGAACGCGGCGAGCGTCCGCGTGACGTTCGGGAACCGCTGGATCTCGACGAGCTCGCCGGCCTCGTAGAAGCCGATGAGGTTACGGACCCACGGAAACGTCGCCATGTCGGCGATCGAATAGTCATCCATCAACCACGCGCGCTCGGCGAGTCGATGCTCCATGACATTCAGGAGACGCACCGCTTCGGCGACGTAGCGATCGCGCGGTCGCTTGTCCTCGTAGTCCTTGCCCGCAAACTTGTTGAAGAAGCCGACCTGCCCGAACATCGGGCCGACGCCGCCCATCTGGAACATCAGCCACTGGATCGTCTGGTAACGCGCGGCGCCCTCTCGCGGCAGGAACTTCCCGGTCTTGTCCCCGAGGTAGATCAGGATCGCGCCCGACTCGAACAGCGGCAGCGGCTCGCCGCCAGGACCGTTCGGATCGATCATCGCGGGAATCTTGTTGTTCGGATTGAGCGCCAAGAACTCCGGCGACATCTGGTCGTTCGTGTCGAAGCGAACCGCATGCGCTTCGTACGGCAGCTCGATCTCTTCGAGCATCACCGACACCTTGATCCCGTTCGGTGTTGCCAGCGAATAGAGCTGCAGGCGATCGGGGTGCTGCGCCGGATACTTCGTCGCGATCGGATACGCGGACAGAGCGGACATGCGTGCAGTGTGCCCCAAACGCTCTCATGAGGGTCGCGAGGACAAATCGCGCTTGCTGCACAGACCGTTGCCGAGTTAGACGCGATCTGTGTGGTGGCGCATAGCGATCCTCGTCGCGGGAATCTCGGGCTGCGAATGGGGCGGTGGCAGCGATTTTACCGGCAACCTCGTCGTACCCGATGCGAAGAAGTCGGCGGACGCCCGCAAGCCAGACGCGCCTCCCGTGCCGATCGACGCTCCGCCCGATAGCGCGACGATGCAGGGCAGCGGTCACTTGCTGCTCACCGAAGTCGCGCTCGGCGGCGCAGGGGCCGAATTCATCGAGCTCGCGAATCCGACGACACAGGCGGTCGATCTGTCGCACTACTACCTGAGCGACAACGGGAACTACTGGAAGCTCCCGGTCGGCACAGCGTCGGTGGGCCTATCGCAAGGTGACTTCATCGCGCAGTTCCCTGCGGGCGCGATGCTCGCCGCCGGCGCGGTGATCACGGTCGCGACCGGTACCGCGGCGGCGTTCACCACCGCATACGGCGCTGCCCCGAGCTACTCGATCGCCGACGCGACGATCACCGTGACGGCATCGAGCGGCACGCCCGGACTCACCGATGGCGGCGAGCTCGTCGTGCTGTTCGTGTGGGACGGCGCGAGCGCGCTCGTGAAGGACGTCGACATGATGCTTGCCGGCTCGCCGACGCCGCCCAACGGCCTGGTGTCGAAGAGCGGAGTCACGCAGCTCGCCGGTACGTACGCGGCCGACGCGGACACGATCGCGAACCAACCGAGCGCGCCGGCCGCCGGTACATCGACGAAGCGGATCGCGGCGGAGACCGGGCACGAGATTCAGGCCGGCACCGGCAACGGCCTCACCGGCCACGACGAGACCAGCGAAGCCACGTCCGCTACGTGGGACACGACGTTCACCGCGCCGACGCCCGGCTCGATTCCGGCGTTCTAGAAGTCGTACATGACGCCGAGGCTGACGCGCCACAGCGACGCGAACACGTCGACCGTCGTCGCGCTCGGGTTGCGCAAGTTGCTGTAGATGTACTTGCCGGTCGCCTGGTCGTACGAAACATCGACGGCGGGCGCCATGTACGGGAACGGCACGGACGTCGCGCGGCCCCACTTGTGATCGAGGAGGTTGCCGAGGTTCTCGATGTCGATCATGAGCTTCGCGCGGTGGCCGAGCGGGTTCGGCAGATCCTGCGAGACACGGATATCGATCTTGTTGAACCACGGGCTCGAGAACGCGTTACGCGGTGCGATCTGGCCCTTGTACTTGTCGAGGCCGGTCTGCTTCAGGAACGAGTCGAAGTCGGCTTGCGAGATGCCGTTCAAGATCACGTCGCTGCCGTCGGCTTTCGGCACGTAGAACTGCTGGTGGTTGTTCGCCGCGAAGGTGCGTTCCTCACCGAACATCTTCGCGAGCGTGGTGCCGAAGCTCGCATCGGAGAACGTCCACGAGTACGGCTGGCCCGAGCGCGATTCGACGAACATACCGAAGCTGGTCTTGAGGTTCTTCCACAGCGGCGCATCGGTCGCATCACCGATCAACGCGCGAGAGAACTCGATCGCGCCGGTGATTCGGTGCGCACGCTGGTAGTTCGAGGTCACGAGCGCCGGGTTGTTCGGATCGGTGACCGCGAGCAGCGAGTAGTTGCTGACCGACCGCGAGCTGTTCGCCGGGTTGACCTCGAGCACGTGCTCGAAGCCGTACGTGCCGGCGACATAGAGCCCGAACGGAAATGCCTTGTCGACGACCACACTCGCACTGTGGCCCGAGCCCGCGGTGTTGTTCGTCAGCAGCATGTCGTAGCCACGGCTCGTGTTGAAGCCCATCGCGGCCGTGTCGTAGAGCGGGCGGCCGTCCGGCAGGGTGCCGACCGGAACGTTGTCGGGCAGGTTCGTGTTGTTGCGGCGGAGGTCGAGCCACGTCACGCCCTCGTGCACCTTCGAGTAGGTGTAGTTGACCTTGACCTCGAAGTTCTTGCCCATGTCTTCGAGCGCCGGGATATCGAACGAGTACTCGGCGCCGGTACCGACCTTCCACGCAGACGGCAGCTTGAACTTCGGATCGAGGGCGTCGACGTTACCGTTGCCGGCCTGGATCATGTTCTTGATCGCCTGCGGGACATTGCGGCCGTCGAAGCCGTTGACGATGTTCGGGTCCTGGGTGAACACCGAAGCGATCCGGACGCCGTCGTTCGTGTAGTTGTTCGAGACCCACACGTTCGGCGAGCCGCCGCTGTACAGGCCGGTGCCGAGGCGGAGGTTCAAGCGGTCCGTCGCCAGGTAGCTCGCGCCGAGCCGCGGCATGACGATGCTCCGACCGTTGAGCGTCGCGGTGTTCGCGAACCCGTTACGCGCGACGAAGTTCGCGTTTTCCGCGATCTTGGTATCGGCGGTCAGCGTCTCGACCCGGAGGCCACCGGTGATCGTGAGGTCGCTGGTGACCTTGTACTGATCCTGGAGGTAGCCGGCGATCGTCCCGGCGTTCCAGTTCGCGGCGCCGTCAGCGGGGTTCAGGGTCGTCGCGTTCGAGTACGAGATCGAGGTTGGCGTCTGCGCGTTGAACGCATCGAGCGATGCATAGGTCGCGGCGCCGTTCGTCGCGGCGATGAACAGGTTGTCGATGTGGAGCAGCTCGTACTCGGCGCCAGCGGTGACGAGGTGGTTGCCTTCGAGGTAGTTCGCGATGGCCTTCGCGTGGAACGTGTCGTTGTCGAGAGAGTTCGAATGGCGGAACTGATCGGGGCCGAGCACGATCTGGCCGCCTTCGGGCGTCTTGATCGTCGCCTGCATGAAGCCGTTGCCGTTCAACGGCTCGACCTTGTTCGTGACGATCTTGCCGTCGGCTACGACCTCGGTCGACAGCTTGGCGGACCAGTCCGACAGCAACCGGCCCGAGAACGTCTGCAGCGTGTCGACCGCGTTGTACCAGTCCGAGCTGAGCGGCAAGCTGGTCTGGCTCGAGGACGTCGCGATGAAGGCGTTGCCACCTGTGCGCTGATAGGTCCCGGTCACGCGATGCTTGTCGTCCACCGCCCAGTCGATCTTCGAGAACAAGTTGAGGTCGGACTCGTCGAGGTTACGCGCCGGCACGCCGGCATCGAAGTGATAGATGCTCTGCGCGATCTGCTGCGCCATCGCCATCTCGTCCTGCGTGACCTTGCCGACGACGTTCGCGGCACCCGAGCCGGCGGGGCCGACCGAGATCGGCGTGGCGGCGTTGAGGCCTTCGACATCGATGAAGAAGTGCACCTTGTCGTAGACGATCGGTCCGCCGAGTGCGGCGCCGTAGCGATACTCGTGGAAGTGGTTGCCGTTCAACCTCGTGCTGCCGGTGTGGTGACCGGAGAGAGCGTCGCTCGTGTACGTGCCTAGGAGCTCGCCCTTGAAGTCGTTCGTGCCGGACTTCGTCACGATGTTGACGTTGCCGCCCATGAACTTGCCGTAGCGAACGTCGAACGGCGTCGTCTCGAGCGTCATCTGCTCGATCGCGGACAAGGCGATCGGGCTGCGCAGCGTCGGGTAGCCGTTCTGATTGAGCCCGAAGTCATCGTCCTGGCGGATGCCGTCGACGGTGACGCTGTTGAACCGTGGGTTCGCGCCCTGGATCGACATCGTGTGGCTGCTGCCTTCGACCGTCACGTCGGGAGCGCGCCGCACCATGTCGCGCGGGTCGCGGCTCACCGACGGCAGTGCTTCGATCTCCTGCGAGGTCACGATCGTGCGCGGGGACGTGCTGCGCGTGATCGAGCTGCCCGAGATCTCGATGACCTCTTCCTGGAGCTTGAGCCCGAGCGGGATGTCGCGGGTCTTGCCGGCTTCGAGAAACACATCGCGTTCCTCGGCGGGCTTGAACCCCTCGACGGTGGCGGTGACCTTGTACGGACCACCGACACGGAGGCCGGTGAATACGTACGCGCCGTCGTCGTTCGTCGTCGTCGTCTTGACGTTGCCGCTCGGCACGTGAACGAGGCTGACTTCGACGCTCGCCATCGGTGTGCCGTCGTCGGCGGACTTCACGGTGCCGCGGATCGTCGCGGTCGTGACTTGTGCGGCTGCTGTCGCCGCGATTGCCATGATCGCGAGGACGACGAGAATCGCGATCTTCCCCACTCGAGTTTTCACGCGGTGGAAATCGCACGTGTCGATCGCGACCGGCAATCGGTAAGGGCGCTTCAAGCGTTGAAATGTGATGACGTCTAATCCATCGCTCACGAAGCGATGCGCTCCCGCCTTAATCGACACTTCATGCCAAGGCGTCCGTCACGCGATCAGCATGCGCACGTGCGTGGTGTCGTGCTCGCCGTGGTTGCGGTCGCAGTCGCGGGTGGAGCGATCTTGCTGTACGTGCTCGCGACGCGGCCGCCGCCCACGCCCGTGCGTCGCACGTCCGCTGCACCGACTCCGCTCGTGGTCGTCCACGTCGAGACACCCGATGCCGCGATCGCAACGGCGCGTGCGGAGCGCGAGGCGGCGCTCGAAACGTTGCGGCGATCCGGACCGGCGGACGAGACCTGGAGCTCGCAAGCCGGGGCCGTGATCGATTCGGTGAAGCCCGCCGCGACGGTGAGCGATGTCGGCTGCTACGTCGTCGGCTGCGGCGCGACGTTGACGTTCGACTCCGACCGCACGTATCGCGATGCACTCGCGCAGCTCGCGAGCTCTGCGCCCTATCGGGCGTGGACCGGTGGCAAGCAACTCACGAGTCCCGAGGTGCAATCGGACGGTCACGTCGTCGTCGAGCTGCTCCTGTTTCGCCCCGACTGATCTATTTCCCGACCTAATCTTCGCAGTCGGCGAGACGCCGATCCGACCCAGATCTCCGCGTTCACAGTAGGGCGCACGCGCACGATATCCTACGTTCACCGCCATCGTGGAATGCGCCAACTGCGCAGACTAACTAGCGTTCAGTTTCACCGTCGTCACCGAACGAAGTATCCAATGTAATGCTAATGATAGGCTCTAATCCAACTACGTGAAATTGCATGTCAGTCGCGGAGTTCGCGGAGGCGCGTACGGTGCCGCACATGCGAGCCTTTGTGGTTGTTGCTCTCGTGCTCTTCACCGCGTGCGGCGGCGGATCGTCGGCCAGCGGCGGCGATGGAGGCTCGACGGGTGGCGGCGACGACACAGGTGGGAGCGGCAGCGGCAGCGGCAGCGGGGGCATGGGGAGCGGCACGAGCACGGTCACGGATCTTCGGTTCGGAATCGTCGGGGACACGCGACCGCCGAACCCCGGTGATACCGCCGGCTATCCAACCGCGATCATCACGAAGATCTATCAAGACATCGAGGCGACGACGCCGAAGCTCCCGTTCGTGATCTCGACCGGCGACTACATGTTCGCCGACACGGCCGCTCAGGTGACAGCGCAGCTCGCGCTGTACATGACCGCGCGCAACAACTACTCGGGCACGCAGTACCCGGCGATGGGCAATCACGAGTGTACAGGCGCGACGGCATCGAACTGCGGTACCGGCAATACCGACGGCATGACTGCGAACTACACGCAGTTCCTGAGCACGATGCTCGCACCGGTCGGCATGGCCGCTCCGTATTACACGAAGAACATCAACGCGGCCGATAACAGCTGGACCGCGAAGTTCGTATTCGTAGCGTGCAACGCGTGGAGCTCGGCGCAAGGTACCTGGCTCACGAGCGAGCTCGCGAAGCCGACGACGTACACGTTCGTGATCCGACACGAGGGCACGAATGCGGTGAGCCAGACATCGTGCTCGCAGAGCCAGACGATCATCGACGCGCACCCGCTGACGCTGCTGGTCGTCGGCCACACTCACACGTACTCGCACTACAGCAGCTCGAAGGAGGTCGTGGTCGGCATCGGCGGTGCGCCGCTGACGAGCGGGACCGATTACGGCTATGCGGTCGTCGCGCGCAATGCGGACGGCACGCTGACGGTGACGGTCTACAACTACTCGAGCCATGCCGTGATCGATACGTTCAAGGTCACCGCGACCGGCGCCGCCGGATGACCCGCGCCGTAGTCCTCTCGCTCCTCGTCGCGGCGTCGTGCGGCTGCAGATCGCAGTCGACCCCGAGTGGCGAGCGCATTCCCGCGACGACCGGCGAGCTGAAGCTCGATGGCGAGCTCGGCGAACCGGATTGGTCCGCACATGCGCTGCGCCACGTCCTCGCTGGGCCGGACGGTGGCAAAGCTCGACCGTTCTCGGAGACGTCGTTCCTGCACGACAAGACGTATCTCTACGTCGGGCTCTACGCCGCCGACGAGAACATCCAGTCCGGCGAGTTCTTCGACGTCCACATCGGCGCGCTCGCATTTCACGCGAACGCCACGGGTACGGTGACGCCGGAGATCCAGGGTGCGAAGGCGTCGATCGATCGCGACGGCACGCTCGACGATCCATCGAACGACGACGAGGAGTGGGTGCTCGAGCTCGCGATCCCGTTGCAAGCGACTGGCTTCGCGCCGGGCGTCAGCCAGATCGTCACGGTGAAGCGCTGCGATACGCCGAAGGATCACATCGAGCGCTGCGGTACGTGGTCCGGCCGGGTCGCGCTCGAGTGACGATCTGCCGGGCCAGTTCGACCTCGGCCGCTACACGACCGATCGCAAAGGTCGCGTCCACGTCTTCGACGACCTCGGCGAGATCGAGACCTATAGCGACATCCACATGAAGATGTGGGCACGCGTGAAGGTCGTCGACACCGATCTGCGCTGGATCGCGAAAAGGCAGGCGCCGACGGCGCGTTCACGTTCGAGCACGTGCCGCCCGGTCTTTCCACCGACCAGGCGCTGGTAACACGCGTGCCCGGCCAACACACCGGCCGTAGCCGGTCGCGGTCGTAGCGCAGACGTAGTTCTGCGTGCTGACGGCAGCACGGTCGTCGCCGCAAAGGCCGCCGGCGCGACGGTCGGCGCCACCGCTATTTCTTGGCTGCTGCTCGATGCGACCAGCCACGGCGCTCCGACCGACGGCGAGGATTCGGGCCTGATGACGCCGATCACCGTCCCGCTCGCCGGCGGCGACATCGCGGTGTTCCTCGGCCACAAGGCCGCGCAGCTCGTCTATCACCGCCGGCTCCACGTGATCTCGCTGTTCGTGTTCCAGGGTGACGTCGCCGACGGCGAGCACACCGTGCAGGGCTTCACGTCGTGATGTGGACGCGCGATGGCTTCGGCTTCGCGCTGGTCTCTGACGTCAACTTCGACGACCTCCGCACGTTGCACGCGAAGCTGCAGTGATCAGGGGCAGGCGCGGATTTCCCAGCGGCACGTCTTGTCGGCGTTCTCGAGACAGCGTCCCGTCGGTCCACCGACGCTGCCGTCGGAGCACACTGTCGACTTCATGCCGAGCGCGGGACCACAGCGGTTCTTCGCGCACTCGGCGGCGCCGGTCGTGGTCGTCGTGGTAGTCGTCGTCGCTGCCGAGCCGGATGAAAACGATCCGGTGGATCCGTTCCCTGTGTTCGGCTCGGGTGCAGGTGCAGGTGCAGGTGCTGGTTCGGGTGCTGGTGCTGGTGCTGGTGCTGGTGCTGGTTCGGGTGCCGGCGCCAAATGGCATCCGATCGCGAGCGAGATCACAAACGCGGTCCGCATCAGAACCCCGTGCCGACCGCGAGCGTGACCGACGGACCTGCCGTCATGCCCGACGTTCCCATCGTCTGCAATCCGGCGATCCCGGCCATCGCGGTGACCGCGATCGGCCCGGCGACGACCGTGCCGGTGAAGCCACCGAACGCATCGCGCAGCACGCCGAGGTCGCCACCGCTGCCGAGCGCATCGCGATACGTCCCCGTCACACCGACCAGCACGTGCGTCGCGACCGGCACGTGAGCGTGCAACGCGATCTCGCCGTCGCGCTCCTTGCCCTCGGGGTCCTGGCCGTAGCCGATGTTCAACACGGTGCTCACCGCACCGAACGTCTTACCGAATGCGACGAGTCCTTCGATCTCGCCCTCGACCTCGGTGAATCCCTCGGTCTTGTAGACGAGGTAGGCGGTCGACGACACGCCGTTCTTCGCTTCCGTCAGAAACTGATAAGCGCCGCCGACCCCGGGCCGGCCGTGCGACGCGACATTGTTGACTCGCAGCACGAGGTGCAGGTTCTTGTACACGCCGAGCTCGCCGACGAGATCGAGCGTGGTGTCGCGCGTCGTGCGGTTGTAGTTCGACACCGCGAGCGCACGCACGTCGCTCGTGTTGTTCGCCGGCTGCATGCTCGGCGCGAATGCCGCGTCCTGCGCCATGTCGAAGGTAGTCGGCTTTGGAAGCGAGGGCGACGCGGTGTCGTCCTCGGCAAGTGCCGGAGCCGTCGCCACCACCAAGAATACCAGCGCGAGCCGCATGGACATGGCCAGACCATAGACGATCGCGGTTGCAGGTCACACACAGAAGTAGAGAACTCGCATTCAGAAGCTTCTTGCCATGACGCAACGCATGAACCGCGACGACGTGTTTGCAGTGCTGACAGGAGATACGTGTGGCCGTGAGTTCGTCCAGGCAGCTTCCTCGTCGACCATCCCGGCATGCGGAACTTCGCAGGACTCGGCTGCTTCATCGCGTGTGCGTTGCTCTCGGCATGTAGCGAAAAGCAGACGCCGGTTGCAGCCGCCACCGACGGTGGCGAGGTAGTCACGCTCGCGGCGCACGACATCTCGCAACCGCTGCGCGAGATGGTGAAGATGCCGCAAGTCGCGCCGGAGCACGACGCGGACGAGTACGAGCCGGTGCGGATGATTCCGCATCCGCACATGCGCGCCGTCCCGAAACCCGATCCGGTCGTGCAGAGCACGATGGGCCTCGCGCCGGCGATCCCGACGCTGGCCAACTTCGAAGGCCAGGGCGCCGGGATGCCGGGTTTCCAGCCGGGCGGAGTGCCCCCCGACACCGATGGTGACATCGGTCCGAACCACTACGTCCAGGTCGTCAACACGTCACTCACCATCTTCTCGCGCACCGGCACCGTGATGATGGGGCCGTCGCCGACCGGCTCGGTGTTCACCGGCTTCGCCGGCGCGTGCGGCCAGAGCAACGACGGTGACGCGACCGTTCGCTACGATCACCTCGCAGATCGCTGGGTGGTCGCGCAGTTCTCGATCGGCAACGGCGCGAATGGCCCCTACTACCAATGCGTCGCGGTATCGACCAGCCCGGATCCGACCGGCACGTACGCGCGCTATCAGTACAACTACACCGCGCTGAACGACTACCCGAAGGTCGGCCTGTGGCCCGACGGGTACTACTTCACGTTCAACATGTTCGGCAACTCGTTCGAGGGCGGCAAGGTCTGCGCGATGGATCGCGTGAAGATGCTCGCCGGCGACGCTACTGCGACGATGCAGTGTTTCGACGCCGGCGTGAACTACGGTGGTCTCCTCGCGTCGGATGTCGACGGCCACACCCCGCCACCGGCCGGCGCTCCGAACTACGTCATCGCGCTCGATCAGGACACCGCGCACGCGTTCTGGAAGCTCCACGTCGACTTCACGACGCCGGCGAACAGCACGTTCACCGGACCGACGCCGATCGCCACGGCTTCGTACTCGCTGATCTGCAACGGTGGTGGCTCGTGCATCACGCAGCCGACCGGCGGCGCCCAGCTCGCGTCGCTCGGCGACCGCGCGATGAATCGCTTCGTCTATCGCCGGTTCGCCGACCACGAATCGCTGTTGCTCACGCACACCGTCACGGCCGCCGCCGGCAGCGGTATTCGCTGGTACGAGATCCGCAACCCGAGCACGACGCCGACCGTGTTCCAGCAAGGCACCTACGCGCCCGACAACGCGTTTCGGTGGATTCCGAGCATCGCGATGGACGGCACCGGCAACATCGCGGTCGTCTACTCGGTGTCGAGCTCGACGATCAAGCCGAGCGTCCGGATCGCCGCGCACGCGGTGACCGATCCTGCCGGTATGTTCGGCGCGGCGGAGAGCCCCGTCGTCGACGGCACCGGCGTTCAGACCTCGATCGATCGGTGGGGCGACTACGCGGCGCTCAACATCGATCCCGTCGACGACTGCACGTTCTGGGCGACGCAGGAGTATCACGGCACGCCAAACGGCCAGGGGAACTGGCGCACGCGGATCGCGTCGTTCATCTTGCCGAACTGCGGCTCGTTCGCGCTGCCGAACGTGACCGACGAGACCGTCGCGCAGAAGGGAAGCTCGAGTTATCCGATCGCGACGATGACGTCGGCCGGTGCGGCGCAGACGGTGACGCTCGACACGACCGGCTTGCCGGCAGGTGTCACCGCGACGTTCTCGCCCGCGAGCGTCCAGTCGGGAACGAGCGCGATGATCATGCTCGCCGCGGACGAGACCGCGCCGCTCGGTCTCGCGCACTACACGATCACGGCGACGAGCCCGACGAGCTTCGCGACCGTGGATGTCGCGCTGACGGTCACCGCACCGCAGACGCCCGATGCCGGTAACGGTAACGGCAGCGATGGCAACGGCGGCCAGAGCGGTGGCTGCTGCGAGAGCTCGAAGGGCAGCTCGCCCTACGGTTCGCTGCTGATCGCCGGACTCGTGCTCGGCATCGGCCTGCGCCGGCGCCGCCGCGCCTAGCGGATCACTCGACGCGGCCGAACCGGCCGAGCTCGAGGTGCTGGCCGTCCGCGAGCCAGATGCTGCTGACGATGCCCTTGATGTTCGCGATCGGGGCGCCGCCCCAGATCCGCGAGTCGTTCGAGTTGTCGCGGTTGTCGCCCATCACGAACACGTGATCCGCTGGCACGACGTAGTGGACCTGTGGCTCGCAGGCAGCTGCGGTGTCGGGCTTGGTCTCGACGACTGTGCCGAGGATCTGGTCGACGTGCTCGCGACCCATCTCCGCGTTCTCGCAACTCGGTGGCGGGTTGCCGCGGATCGGAAAGTCGCGCACCGCGTTCGAGCCACTGTCGGTTCGCTCGGCGCTGCTGAAGAGATCATGGGGATGGTCGCCGAGCACTTCGTGGAAGCGGCTCACGGAGCGCGCGTACCAGGTGTCGTTGCTTTCGTCGTGATCCATGTAGCTCGCCTTGGCGGCGACCATCGTCTGAGGCACGGCAGTGCCATTGATATAGACGACGTTGCAGCGGACCTCGACGGTCTCGCCGGGCAGCGCGACGACGCGCGAGACGTAGTCCCGCTGGGGATCACAGGGATACTTGAACGCGATCAGCTCCCCGCGGCGGGGAGCTCTGAACAACGAGACCAGCTTGTTGACGTAGATGTGATCGCCGATCAGCAACGTCGGAGACTGCGACGACGATGGGATCACGAACGCTTCGATCACGTACGTGCGGAGGGCGATCAATCCCATGATCGCGGTGACGAACAGCGTCGGTGGTCCCCATGCGTAGAGCTCGAGCGGCCGTTCGGAGCAGCACGCGACGAGATAACTGTCGATCGCGGATCCGAAGTGCGCGGCGGTCATCGGCAGCAAGCCCCACGGCGTGAGCAGGATCAGGAACGCGGACACCGCGGCTGCGCCGAGCCACGCGAAGCCTCGCAGCGGTCGCCCGGCGAGCGCGAGGCCGAGGCCCGTGCCGAAGAACAACGATGCCGCCGCCGCGACCGCACCGCGGCCATGATTCCGTGGGATCCCCATCGAGGCGAGCCTGAACTCTCTCCTCGCGCGCTGTAAGCTACAATCGCGCCGTTGCGCTCCGTACTCGTGGTGGTGTTGTTGGCGCAGCTCGCGCTCCTCGTCGCGTGTCGTGGTCGAGAAGAGCCGCCCTCGGCTCCGCCGCCATCACCACCGGCGGCACCGGCGCCGATTCCGGCCGCGACTCCGCGCCCAGTCTCGATCGCGATCGAGGACGGCACGGTGCTCGTGCTGCTCGACGATGGAACCCTGCGCGGGTGGGGCCGTGGTCGTCGCGGGATGCTCGGCGAGCCTCATGGGGCCGATCGCGCGACGCCGATGAAGCTGCCCTGGGCCCACGACCTTTCGGCGCTCGTCGTCGGTGGCTGGAAGGCGTGCGCGCACGCTTCAGCCGCTGGATGGTGGTGCTGGGGGCGTGATCGCGCTCCCGCTATCGACCCGAATCTGACGGATGCGAAATCGATCGTGCTCGGCGCCAACTTTGGATGTGCGCTGCGCGCGAACGGCACGGTCGGATGCTGGGGGTTCGCGCCAGGCCACTACGCGAGCTCGATCTTCGAGACCAAGTTGCGTCCGGCGTCGCCACGAAAATTCGCGGACGTGCCCGAGCTTCACGACGTCACCGCGCTCGCGAGCAGCGGCGATCACGTCTGCGCGGTCGAGGCCGATGGCACCGTGTGGTGCTGGGGCAGCGATGCGCGCGGTCAAGTCTCGGGGACCGCGCTCGCCTTCGATCACGATCGCGTCGTCGACAAACCGACAAAGGTTGCGGGCGTCGCGCACGCGGTCGACGTCGCGGTCACGTCCGAGCAGACCTGCGTGCACGTCGGCGGTAGTACCTGGTGTTGGGGCGAGGGCCACGACGGTCCCGAGGAGCGGCATGCGCTCGGTCCGTTCGTCCCGGGTAACGACTTCGCGATCTGCGAGCGTTCTGGTGCTGGGATCCAGTGTGGCCTCGACGAACCGGTGCATGCGCATGCGCTGGCGCGAGACCTCGAGACGACGTGTACGATCGACGACGACGACATCGTGCGCTGCGCGCGTGACAATCGGGTCGGCGAGCTCGGGGATGGGACGCTCGTGTCGCGCACGGAGCCGAAGCCCGTCGTCGATCTCGTCGCGGGACGTGGTGCGCCGTTACCGGCGCCACAGGATCCGCCGGGTGCGCGCGCGACCGCGTGGGACTCCGCACCGTGCAAGCACGACGCGACGCTCCAGTTCTCGGTCCACGATTTCGCGACGACGCCGTTCGAAGTGCGCTCGGCGTTTGCGCGCAACAAGACCGACATGTTGGTGATCGACATCTCGGATCACCTCGTGGCGCTCGACGATGTCGACGGCACGCCGAAGCCCGCAGGCGATCAACGCACGATCCAGCTGTTGTTCGCGAACTACAGTGCGAAGACCGACTTCCTCGCGCTCGTGCCCGGTCGCTATGCGTTGCGCCATCCGGGACCCGGCAAGGCGGGCGAGGTCCACGTGTGGGGAACGTCCGCGTACGCGACGAACATCGACGAGAAGCCCGACTTCACCGGCACGCTCACGCTGGATCGCTTCAGCGATGGCTGGGCGTGCGGCGCGATCGACGTCACGGGTCCGGGCGGAACGATCCGCGGCAGGTTCGCAGCCGAGCTTCTCGACTGATCAGCGACGGCGGCGAACCGCGAACAGCCCGAACAGCGCGAGCGCGAGCGGACCGCCGGCACCGCCACCGGTGGAGCAGCCGCCGGGCGACTCGGTGCCCACGGCGCTGCCGAGACCAGGACCAGAGTCCGAGCCCGTGTCGCCGCCGGTCCCCGGATCGGATCCCGTGCCCGAGCCATCGGAGCCGGTCGCGTCGGTGTGGCAGACGTCATCCGATCCGATCGGCATCACGTCGCAGCCGCCAGTGCAGTGATCGATCTCGACGACGCCGTTGTGGCAGCGCACCGCTTCGGTCTGATCGGTGGTGCAGTTCCACAGCGGCCACGCATCGTTGCATTCGCACGATCCGCCGAGCTTCTCCATGTACTGGCACCACTGCCAGTTGAAGCCCGGATCGCGGTGGTTGCTCGCGCCGCCAAAGTTCGCCGAGTTCTCGCAGTTGTCGAGCGTGTCGCCGCACGGTGCGGACGACTCCGAGACGTGGTCCCCGTCGGGAATCTGGTAGTGACCGACGATGTGCTTGCGATCGAGCGGTACGCTCCAGCGCGTGCGAATGCTCTCGACGAGCTTGCGGCTCTTCGCGTAGAGCCCGGCCGAGTAGCCGGCGGGGTTGGCCGCGACGCCGACGTGCTCGATGCCGACGGACGTCTCGTTGTAGTAGTAGTTGCCGGCGTGGTACGTCGTGTCGGTCTCGGGCCGGAACTGACCGACGCGCGAGCCATCGGCGTCGACGATGTAGTGGACGCTCTTGCCGGAATCGTTTTGCAGCGTCGCGACCGAGCCGTCCCAGCCGCCTTCGGTGTCGTGAATCACGATCTTGTTGACGGACGCATTCCCGAGCGGACGGCCGACGGTGCACTTGTTCGTGCAGCTGGTCGTGAACCAGATCGCGCCCGGGAAATCCGACACGGCGGGCGGCGCTGCGAGCGGATCGAGGCGAGCGACATCGCTGGGTGCCGCCGCGATGTCGGGGTGGGCCGCGACGACGAGTTGCTCTTCGCCGCGCGCTTCAAACGTACCGCCGCCGCGCAAGATATTGAGGACGCGATCGGCGTACGCAGTCGCGTTCACGTCGTCCATGCCCGAGAGCAGCTCGAGCGCGCGATGCCAGCTCTCCAGTGAACGACCTGCGCCGGTCTCGGCGCCGAGTTGTGCGACGACGAGCGCGCCCGCGCGCGTCGCGAGGTCGGTATCGACGCGCAAATGATCTTCGGTCGTGCCGATCAGCCGCGCGCCGAGTGCGAGCGTATCGAGCCGGCCATGCCTGAGCTCGAGCGCGCCGGCAACGGGCACGTGATCGTCGCTCTCGATCGTGCGAAGGGCAGGGAGTCGAACGCCGCCTTCTTCGATCGCGATCGCTGCGAGCAGGTCGCGCGGCACACCTGCCTCATCGGCAGCAGCGCCCAAGGTTCGGGCAACCGGCCCGCCCGACATGTCGGTGTTGGAACCCGGCGTCGAGCAGGCACAAGCGAACATCAGCAACGCGAACGCGTAGCTCCTCATCGCTCGCGATGAACTGCAGCCGTCGCGCCAGCAGTCGACGCGTCATGGGCAGCGCCTGACGCGATTCGTGCTGAAAATGCGCACGCTTGGCTGCGCACGACGGGTTGCAGTGGGGAATTGGACGCGGTTCAGCCGACGACGCGGGCGCGAGGCAGCTCACCCTCGACCACGGTGCGGGTGCCGGCGCAGATCCGCGCGGTCATCACGACAAGCACGAAGTAGCACGCCGACGAGACGAGGAAGTTGTCGCGCATCACGACTTTCAACCCGAAGCCCACGACGAGCACCACGATCGCAGTGCAAGACACGCGCGCGAGTCTCCGTATGTGGGTGCGCCGCGCGTAGATCGCGATCGCCGTGAGTGCCGCAAAGCTCGCCAACAACGCCGCGACCTATCGCCAATCGCGGCAAGGATCTGCGTTGCCACGATCGGTATTACTTTGCCGGCGCCAACCGTTCGTCAGCTGCCGATCGAAATATCGAGCGAGCGGTCGTCGCACAGATCGATGCTCTCGATCACCAGGTCGCCGATGACATGGAACGCCTGACCGTACCGGCCGGTCACATCCTTGTTCTCGAGGTGTTGGATGTCGCGCTGGGTCGTGACCTCGTACATGTTCACGAAGTCGAACACCCAGTGAATCGCGACGCGATCGCCCTCGACCGCAACGAAATCCGGCGGGTGGGTCACCACACTCGCTACCGAAGCGAACATGGCTTTCTCGCCTGCCACGAGCTGTGCGAGCCCGCGCCGCGGCTCCGCGTCGGGTTCCTGTAGCGACGCATCCTCCGTGTAGAACGCCGCGATCGCCTCGTCATGCTTGTTCGTCATGACTGCGGCGATGAAGTCATCGACACGCTGCTTGGTGGGTATATAGCACTGTAGTCACTCGGGTACGTCACCGCAGCGCTCTTCCATGCCCATCGACATGTGGCTCACACCGACGATGCCGTGGCGCGAGATGCACTCGGTATCGCCAGCGTAGTAGTCCAAGCTCTGAAATTCGTCGCTGGTGCACCAGCCGTGGTGATGCGGGACGATCGCATTGGCCCACGTGGCCCCGCGCGGCTCTTCGTATCCCCACCGCTTCGGTAGCGCCTTCGCGACCGGATGCGGCGTGAACATCGGTTCGCCCCGGGTCGACGGTGCGTTGGCGGCCTTGTAGAGCCCCGCCGACGTCATCACGTACGTGTTCACCGCCGGGTGGGGACTCGTCCCGTCGGCCACGTACCAGCACGCGATGCGGGCGCTCGCCGTATCCGCGGTAACCTCGACGGACTCGACCCGGCAGCGCTGCGTACCGCTCGGCGGTTCGTCATCGCGGACCCGTATCCGTGATTGCCACCGGCACGGCAAATCCCACGTCGAGCCGGCGACGAACAGAGATGCGTAGAACGGGCCCTCGGGTGGTGGTGGTGGCTCGTGGATGACGCTCGAGCTCGATGGTTGGATCTCGAGATCGCGATCCGCCGGCGGCGAAACGTCGACGCCAAGCTGTCCGGTCGGCGGGCGGTGTGCGAGCGAGCTCGCGATTCCGACGGCAATGGCAACGGCGGCGACGATGCCGACGACGATGCTTGCGGTCAGGTGACTGGAGGTCGCGATGCGCACCCATCGTCGACACGCGGTGAGCTCGCAGGTTTCCCGCCAGCGATGGTTTTCGCCTGCTCAGCTTGCGGGTGGCGTCGGAGCCGGTGGCGGCGCAACCGGCGGCGCGGCGGGAGGCGGCGGCGCAGCAGGTGGTGGTGGCCAGGTCCCGGGCCCCGGCGCACCCATCGGCAGTGGCTGCATCGCGCGCCGCCCAGCGCGGCGGCGATGGCGTAGAGCGGAATCGCGGTCGATCGCGAGAACGGCGGATTGCCGCTGAACGTATCGTTCCAACCCTGATCGCTCGCTGTTTCGCGGCGTGATCCAGAACGAGCTCGACGAGCGGTTCGGAACCTGGGGTGGCCTCGTGCTCGGCTCGACGATCCTCGGCGCCGTCCACACGCTCAACTTCCTGCAGCCCGGCGCGAATATCAAGGACGCGCTGGTCGCGGTACCGACGATCGCGGTGCTCGGCTCGTGTCTGGGCTTCGCCTTCATCAAGACCGGCTACTGGCTCGAGACCAGCGTCGCGATGCACTTCTGGTACGACTTCTTGCTCAGCACCGCGAGCTACATCGCCGATCCGCAGCATCAACCGTTCGTCGTCCAGTACGGCACCGGCTTCTAGCGCGCCCGAGAACCCGGTCGTTGCGGTAAGACTATCGCATGCGCGCACTCGTCCTCCTCACCGTCGTCACCGCTACGCTCGCAAGCGCACCGGCTCGTGCCGACGAGAACGTCGCCGGGAACTACGACGTGAAGGTCGACGAAACCGCGAGCACGTGCGACCCGAAGCCCGAGTCGTTCGGCAAGACCAAGGTGCAGCTGTCGTCGGCCAAGGGCGAGCTGACCGTGAAGTTCGCGACGATGTACAAGATGGTCGGAACCGCGACGAAGGACGGCCAGATCACGGCGAAGACGACCAAGTTGATCGGCACGTCGGTCGGCGGACTCTCCGCGCGCTACTCGGTCATCGGCCACGCCAAGGGCGACTCTCTCGAGCTCGTGCTCACCGCGCAGTACATCCGCCAGGACACGAACAAGCCGCATTGCATGCAGGCATGGAACGTCACCGGCACGCGCGCGAAGTAGCGCCTAGATCGTCGCGTGAACGCAGCGCAGCCTTCGGGGAACAGGCCGCGGCGGATCCTCCGGATCACGCTGCCACGCCTGAGGCGTGACGCCATTCACGCAGTGCGAGCGCAGCGACGTCGCTCTCGATGACGTCGATCTGATGCTTACCGCGCGCCGCACGGCCGCAGTTAGGGTCTAGTCATCGTTAAATTCGCGCTCCGACCGCAGGAACAGATTCTTGAAGAAGCGTTCGGGCGAGCTCAGGAAGTCGCGTGTGATCCTGTAGTGCTCGGTCTCTTCTAAGCGACGCGTTCGATCCCATTGGCGCCGAGGCGGTAGATCAGCGCGTTCGGGTACGCCATCAGGATCGGTGAGTGCGTGGCGATGATGAACTGGGAGGCGCGGTCTTCGACAAGCTCGTGGATGATCGACAAGAGCGAGAGCTGGCGCTGGGGGGACAAGGCGGCTTCCGGTTCGTCGAGGATGTACAGCCCGTGGCCACCGAACCGATGCGTGGCGAGGGCGAGGAACGACTCGCCGTGAGACTGCTCGTGAAGCGAGACGCCGCCAGAGCTTTTGAGGACGCCAAGTCGTTCGATCTCGGTCGCCACGTAGAAGGAGCTCTCCGCGCGCAGGAAGAAGCCATCGCGCGGTCGTCGAATGCCGCGAACAGGCCGGAGGACCTGATGCAAGCTCGATTCGGAACGCCGCGTTCCGAACTGGAAGTTCTTCGTGCCGCCCTCCGCGTTGAATCCCATGAGGACCGCGATCGCTTCGATCAGCGTCGACTTGCCAGCGCCGTTCTCGCCGATCAGGAACGTGAGCTTGGCGTCGAGCTCGAGCTCTTCCAGCGAATGGATGGAAGGGAATCACGCGGTCGCGAACGAGCTGAACCGCTCGCAGATACCCGGTCGACGCCAGCATCCCGGCAGCCGAAAACGCCAACGGACGAAGACCAGGTGATCTTCGTCCGTTAAGTCGCGGAGCGGACGGGACTCGAACCGGCGGCCTCCGGCGTGACAGTTCAGACAGCCGGTTGCGCGGTGTCGATCGTCGTCGAGTCGCGTGAATGAGTTCGGCTAGTTCGGCGTCGGGGATTGGATCTGGTTGGACTTAGCTCGACGCGAAACGACGACGGCTCACTTCACATTTACGACAGGCGTGCCATAGTATTCCCTGTACAGGGAATAGTTATGGCCGACCTTAGTACCTCCGAAGTCGCTGCGCTCTTCGACCTCGATGAACGTCGGGTTCGCAAAGACGTCGAGTACGGCGTGTTCGAGCGGGTCGAGAGCCCGCCGCGATTTGATCTCGCGGACGTCGTCTACCTCTACACGGTCGCCGGCATAGGTCTCGAGCTGAACGTCCAGGATCGCAAGAAGTTGCACCGCATGATCGTGGCGGCGATGCGGTCGAAGAAGTCGCAGGACGTCGAGCTAGGCGCGTATGTCGTCGTGAAGCTCGATGATGCTGTACACGCCGTCGAGGCCCGGTTGAGCGACTTCGAGAAGTGGAAGAAGAAGCTCGTCGAGCGTGACGACGTCCTCGGCGGGGAGCCCGTGTTCCCGAGGAGCCGGCTCGCGGTACGTCACATCGGCGAGATGGTGCGCCGTGGAGCTTCGGTGGAGGAGATCACCTCCGACTACCCGAACCTGAGCAAACAGGACGTCGAATTCGCGAAGCGTTTCGTGGCTGCGTATCCTCGCGTGGGTCGCCCACGTGCTCGTGAAGCTCCTGCTCGATGAGAACATTTCGCCGGCCGCTGCAATCGCGCTGGCCGCGGAGGGCATCGATGCTTGGCACGTCAGAGATCGTGGCCTTGAAGGAACGACTGACCACGAGCTACTCGACCGAGCGTACGACGAGGATCGTATCCTCGTGACACTGAACGTCGGCGATTTCGAGAAGCTGGTGCGCGAGCGCGAGTTGCATGCTGGCGTTGTATTGATCGAACGAGCCGGCCTCCTGCGCGATGAGCAGATCGAGCTCCTCAGGGCGATCGCTGCCGCACTCACCGAGCATGGCGCTTTGATCAACGAGGTCCTTCGCGTCGCTGAGGATGGAACGCTCGGCTTCGAGACCCTGGCTGCGCCGGCGACCAAGCCCTAGACTCCTTGGTCTACATCGGTTGGGCTAGCCACCGATCGCGCTCGTCTGGCCTGCAGCGTCCTCCTGGTCCTCGATCCCGACGTTGCCGCGCGCGATGCGCGACATCTCCTGGACCCAGCGCTTCGCGACGCCTTGGTCGGCTGCCGCGACGGCATGCAGACCCAGCGCCCGTTCTCCCGGTAGCCCACGTACCAGTTCGGGCTGTCCTGCGTCCCACGGTTGAAAACCGTCCCCATGCAGTAGGCCCTCCGGCTTACGACACGGGTGCGACGTGGTTCGGGCTCGATTCCGATGACCCCTGTCAAGTCTTCGAAATCGGCCACCTAAGTGGCGGAGCGGACGGGACTCGAACCCGCGGCCTCCGGCGTGACAGGCCGGCGTTATAACCGACTTAACTACCGCTCCAGAAATCTAGTTTTCAGTAGGCGAAGCAGGGTTCGAACCTGCGGCCACCGCTGTGTAAAAGCGGCGCTCTTCCGCTGAGCTATTCGCCCGACTTCCGAGGTGTGAGTTCTTAGATGGTTAGGGGCTGGCTGTCAAGTCGGCGTTGACAGCACGATGCGCGATCCGTAGTTTGACAGCCGTTCGAGGCTCTCCGTGCGGAATTCCTACGCTTATCTGTGCGTGTTTCCGGGCCGTCCCTAGGCCCTGGCGGAGCTTTGTCCTCTTGGATCACGCGGCATCGGTCGATGCCGCCGTCGTGGTTCGTCTCCGCCGGGGGCTCGTGAATTCGACCATTCACGCATTCCGGATTTGGAGGGTCTCATGACCCGGAGAGAACGTTACGACTTAGATCGCATTCGCAACATCGGCATCATCGCGCACGTCGATGCCGGCAAGACCACGCTGACCGAACGCGTCCTGTTTCATACCGGGCGCATCCATCGGATCGGCGAGGTGCACGACGGCACCGCCACGACGGACTTCGATCCGATCGAGCAGCGTAAAGGCATCACGATCAACACGGCGGCCGTGACCTGCGATTGGGCAGGCCATCGCATCCATCTGATCGACACGCCTGGCCACGCTGACTTCACGATCGAAGTCGAGCGCTCGCTCCGCGTGCTCGATGGCGCGGTCGTGGTGCTCGATGGCGTTGCCGGCGTCGAATCGCAAACCGAGACCGTGTGGCGGCAAGCAAACCGCCATCACGTGCCGAGGATCGTGTTCGTGAACAAGCTCGACCGCGTGGGCGCTGACTACGCGCGCGCGGTGGGCGAGGTCGCGACGCGCCTCGGCGCAAAGCCGGTCGCGGTGAGCTGGCCACGCTACGAAGGCGACGTGCTCGTTGGCGTCGTCGATCTCGTCACGATGGAAGACGTCACCTGGCCGGGCGAAGGCCCGACCACGCCGGTCCGAACCCGTGTCGTGACGAGGATGTCGGCACCGTCGTCGGCGACCTCGCGCGCCGGCGCGGCCAGGTCGTCGAGCTCGAGTCACGCGGCGACGAGCGCGTGGTCCGCGGTGAGGTGCCGGTCGCCGAGACGTTCGGTTATGCCGGCGCGCTCGGCGGCATGACGCACGGTCGCGGTCGGTTCACGCTCGAGCCGGCGCGCTATGCGCCCGTGACGTCTTAGTTGGAAGGCCCGGGAGATGAGGTCTCCCGGGCTGTTTGTTATGTGATGCGCTTCGCGATCGCGGCAGCGGCGTCGGTACAGGCATCGCGCACGTGGGTGTCGACCGTCGCTTTCGCTTGCTCCTCGAGGAACGCCTTCGCATCGGCGTCGCCGAGCTTGCCGAGGTTCAGCGCGGCACCCTGGCGCCACGAGCTCCAGTCCGCCATCGACTGGCGATGCTTCTTCTCGCGAGCCTCCGCCCGAGGGATCGCCGCCTTCCACATGTCCTCGATCGCCGCGACGCCGCGCGGATCGCCCATCGCGGCGTAGAGGTCGGCTTTGCGAAACCCGACGCCACCGTCGTACTCGATCGGGTCCTCCGGCAACTTGCCGACGAGCTCGAACAGATCGTGCTTGCCGAGCGTCACGAACCCGACCGATGCCGCGACGACGACGCACGGGTTGTTCTTCTCGCCATCGCGGTCGAGCAGCTTCTCGCACGCCTTGCCGATCCGTGGCTTCCACTTCGCCGGCAAGCCCTCGCTACACAGGAACGAGTAATTTCGCTCGGCCTCCGCCGCCTTCGCCTTGTCCTTCGCGGCGGCCTCGACATCCTTGACCGCGGTCTCCGGATCGCAATCCAGCCCGGCCCACGCACGCGAGGCGGCCAGGGTCATCACCAACGCGAGCGCGAACGTTCGAGCCATTCCAGACAACGCCCGGCCCGTGCGCGTCATTCCGACACCGTCTTCACGCGTCCTTGTCTCGATCCGGGCCGGAGCCCGCGATCCGCGAGTGACGAACGCGCACGCGCTGCCGGATCAGACGTATCCTGACATAAAGCTGTCAATAGGACCCTCTACCTTCGCGACATGACCAACTACAGCACCGAACATTCCATCGAGACCACCGCGAGCCCCGAGGCAATCTGGCAACTGTTTATCGACGTTCCGAACTGGAAGCGCTGGAATGCGGGCATCGAGCGGATCGAGATGTCCCAGCCGTTCGCGGTCGGTTCGGAGTTCGCGATGCAGCCGACCGGCGGTCCGGTGCTCCACTCGCGCCTCGTCGACGTCGCGCCGCAGCGCCAGTTCGTCGACGAGACCCGGCTCGGCGAGCTCGTCGTTCGCGTCGCGCATCGGATCGAGCCGCTCGCCCGCGGCGCTCGGATCACGTATGCGGTCGAGGCCACCGGCCCCGGTAGCGACGAGGTCGGCCCGATGGTGTCGAGCGACTTCCCCGAGGTGCTCCAGGCGCTCGTTGCGCTCGCAGAACGTGCGTGATCCTCGGACCGGTAGCTGGCCCTGCCGATGCATTTACGATCGGTATGATCGACCACACCCGAGACATCGCGGAGCGCGACCGGAGCAGCAAACGCAGCCTGCTGCCGTTCGCGCTGTTGGTGGTGGTGGCGCTAATCATCTGGTTAGCGTTCACGCACTACCTGTAATCGCATGGCTGCACACGGCGGTTTGCGTGCCGCTCCTTTGCTCGTAAGTGCCACAACACGCCTGGGTCCGCCGCACGTGTGACGCCCGTGCACGGCTGGCATGGTCCGTGGAGAGCGGCGCTGCATGCTTCGCCTCGCGCTCGCGCTCGCCGCTGTCTCGGGCTGTCTCGATGCGGATTGTCGCGTCGATACGTATCGCTGCGCGGGGGACGAGCTCCAGATCTGCACCGGTCACCCGGGGGGACCGAGCGGGCCGCTCGACGATCCTTCGTACTCGAAGGGCAGCGGCCCCACGTGGGACAAGGCCGCCGACTGCGGTGCGAATCGCTGCATCGCCGGGGCGAAGCCGTTCTGCGCACTCGACGCCGTTCCGGATCCCGCGTGCTCGGGCGACTCGGGCGACGCCTGTGACGGCACGACGCAAGTGCGCTGCAACACCGGCTACGCGATGGAACGCACGGCATGCCGCGCATGCGATCCGAGCCAGCTCGAGTGCTCCGGCTCGCTGTGGGCCACCTGCACGATCGATACGGATTGTGCCGCGGGAATGATCTGCCGGAGCCACACGTGCGAGCAGCCGTGCGCGTGTCCCGAAGGCGCTTCTTGCGCGGCGTGCATCGCGGTCGAACAGCAGAGCGCGGATCCACACCTCGGCGTCGCGCTCGATCTGACGTGCGTGGCCTCGGTCTGCCGTTAAGGATGCAACGTGATCGTCGCGTCGCCGCTGATGCCGGCCAACGCGAGCGAGCCCGGAGACTTCGTCGCGCTGCAGCCACCGCACTCGACTTGATAGCCATTCGGGTACACGCGATCCGGAACGCTCAGCACCGTCGGCGCCGTGACGTTCGCATCGCCCTTCATCACGAACGTGAACGTGCCCTGATCCCACGCGTAGCTCACCGGCGTGCCGGCGACGCGCTCGGGATACGGCCGCACGACCGCGTGGATCAACTCGGGCTTCTCGTTGCCCTCGGAATCGAGCAGCGAGTAGCCATCGCTCTTGTCGTACGACCAGTACATCGTCGAGCCGGCGACCGCACCAGCCGCGTCGTACTGCGCGGTCATGTAATCGACGATGCCGGGGGACGTCGCCGTGCCGCCGTACTCGCCGATCCACAAGCCTTCGCCGCGCGCGGTCGCTTCGAACGCGAGGTCCGCGACATTGTCGAGGATCATCTGGCGATGCGTCGGATCGAAGCCGCCGCCGCTCTCCGCAGTCGTGTCGTACGAATGCGGCGAGTACATCACGTCGGGGTAGGGCGGCTTCGGCAAGCTCGTCGCGATGCCGCCGTTGCGACTGGCGCCGGGTTCGAGGAACGCGACCCAGTTCGGAGCCGCCACCCGCACCGCACCGACGACCTGATCGTAGAGCGGCGCGAGCTTGTCCTTCTCGAACGAGAAGATCGGATAGCTGCCCCAGTTCGGTTCGTTCAGCACGTCGAAGCCGATCACCGCCGGATACGGCGCCAGCTTGTCGGCGACGTGCGCCCACATCGCGGTGAACTTCTGCTGTAGCGCCGCGTCGTCGAAGAAGTTGTCGACGCACGCGATCACGTCCGGATCGGTCGCGTTCAAGAACCACGGATCCTTCGGCACGAACGAGGCGTAGTGCGCCGCATCGCACGTCCACTTCGGCGCGCCGTCGAAGCCGAAGCCTTCGCCGTAGATGTCCTCGTGCATGTCGAGGATCACGGCGAGGCCCGCATCGCGTGCCCAGTCCATGCGCTCGCCGACCGCTGCGAGGTACGCGTCGTCGTACTGGCCTTGCACCGGCTCGATCGCGGACCACGTCATGATGAAGCGAATCGCGTTGAAGCCCCAATCGGCACGGACGCGCGTGTAGTCAGCGGCGGTCTTGTCATCGAGGTACGGCGGGTTCTTCTGGATGCCCGACAAGTTCACGCCGCGCATGATCAGCGAGCGGCCGTCGGCGTCGTGCAGAAAGCCGTCGTGGACCTGCGCCGGCGCCGCCGCGTTGTCGCCACATGCCGCGAGCGCCGCCGCGAGTACGAGTCGCTTCACGTGCCGACGCTAGCACCTTCAAGTTCGCGTCGTCGTCGACAAAACGCGTCAGCGCAGCGACGAGGCGACATCCCGCAATGCGCCGGCAGCATCAACTGAAATCACTTCGTGATGCGAGACGACGACGCGGGTCACCCCTCGTGCAGCGAGTTGCTCGAGTTGCGCGGCGAACGCGGGCTTGTCCTTGACCATGAACATCTTGCCGATCCGCGAGACGCGCGGTCCCCCGCTCGACCCCATCACGTGCTTCAGCACGAACCCCTGAAAGCCCGTCTTGTGCGGCATGTTGAAGATCGCGTCCGTGAACACGAGCGTCGTCCGCTCGCCGGACCTCACGGTCATCAGCGCCTCGAGATCTTTCGTACCGGCGACCGTCGTCAGCGCCACGTCGCGATCGACGAGGTCGGACAGCTCGCCGGTCACCGGCACGACCTTCGAAATCTTCTTCTTCGATCCCGGCGGCGCGAGCACCTTCGCCTCCGGATAGCGCTCCACGTATGCCTTCGCATCCATGCGATGCCAGCCGTTCGGCACCACGATGAACTTCACGGCGCCGAGCGCGTCGAGCTCCGCGTAGTCGGGCAGGGCGATCGCCGAGTGCACCACCAGACCGCCGCTCGCGAGCTTCGCGACCGTCATCACCCGATGCAGTGGCATCTTCGGGACCCTGGCCTCCGCACGCCACAAGTTGTCTTCGAGCTGTTCGAGCATGGCGGCGAGCATCGCGCACGCGTCACAAAAGATCTCGATCAGCACGAAACAGCTTCGCGAACGTCGGATACTGGAAACCATGCGCAAGCTGCTCTTCCTCGTCGCCCTCACCCTGTTGCCCACGCCCGCCGATGCCTCGTGCGCGTACGTCGGGATGACCCCGAACGTGCTCACGCGGCGCGATACGAAGCTGCCGGCCGACGGCGGGGTGCTCGTCGGCTACACGTACGGCAACGATAACGATGGCGAAGCGAGCGGCGCCGATCCCTCGGACGTGAAGTGGAGCGCGACGAACGGCAAGGCGAAGGTCACGCTGACCCGCACCGAGCTCGCACCGGGCCTCAGCGTGTATCGGCCGCCGGTGACCGTCAGCGCGTTCAAGCTCGTGGGCAAGACCAAGGAGCACGGTAGCTACACGCACGAAGCGACGAGCGCGCCGACCGCGATAGCAGCACCGGTCGCGAAGGCGATCAAGTCGAAGACGACGGAAGGCTTTCGTTCGATGACGACGACGACGATGCTGAAGCTGTCGACCGCGGCGCCGGCGGAAGCGGTCGCGATCATCGCGTACGACGACACCGGCAAAGCCCTCCTCTACGCGACCCTGGCCGACACCCACGACAAGATCCTCGACTTCGAGATCCAGGAGACCGGCGGCCACTGCGGCACGCCGCGTCCGACCGGCGAGGGCTCGCTCGTCGGCAAGATCACGTTCGCGTACGTCGATGCATTTGGCCGGCTCTCGCCGAAGAGCAAGCCGGTCACTGCGCGGTAACGAAATTGTACGCGGCGGGCTTCGCGGCTCCGTCCCCGCTGCGAACGCTCAGTGCGCGTCGCGCGGATCGGTCGGCGGCATCGTTTCGACGATGCGCCAATCGACGACGCTCGACGGCTCGCGCAAGAACTCTTCCGGCGTCGGATGCGCGAGTGCGAACCGCAGCACTTCATCCATGTGCTTCACCGGATGGACCACGAGCTCCGCGAGCACGGCCTCGGGGATGTCCTTCAGGTCCTTGCGGTTGTCGTCGGGGATCAACACGGTCGTGATGCCACCGCGATGCGCCGCGAGGATCTTCTCCTTGAGCCCGCCGATCGGCAGCACGCGGCCGCGCAACGTGACCTCGCCGGTCATCGCCACGCTCTGGCGTATCGGAATGCGCAACAGCGCCGACGCCATCGCGGTCGCCATCGTGATGCCCGCCGACGGACCATCCTTCGGAATCGCGCCCTCGGGGAAGTGGACGTGGATGTCGACCTTGTTCTGGAAGTCATTCGACAGCCCGAACGTGCCGGCGCGCGAGCGCAGATAGCTCATCGCCGCCTGCGCGCTCTCCTGCATCACTTCGCCGAGCTTGCCGGTCAGCGTCAGCTTGCCCTTGCCAGGAACGATCGTGACTTCGGCCGTCAGCAAGTCGCCACCGAACGCGGTGACCGCGAGGCCGTTCGCCAACCCGATCTCGTCTTCCTTCTCGCGGCGCGCTTCGCGGTAGCGCTCGACGCCGAGCCAGTCGGCCAGCCGATCCAGCACGACCTCGAACTTCATGCCTTCGGGCTTTCCCGCCGCGAGCCAGTCCTTCGCGATCTTGCGGCACACCGTCGCGATCTCGCGCTCGAGCGAGCGCACGCCGGCTTCCTTCGTGTAGCGATGGATGATCGCGGTCAGCGCTTCATCGGTCCACGTCACCGCGAGATCCTTGACGCCGTTGTTCTCCGACTGCTTCGGGATCAAGTACTGCTTCGCGATCGCGACCTTCTCCCACTCGGTGTAACCGGGGAGCTCGATGATCTCGAGGCGATCGTGAAGCGGCAGCGGAATCGCGTGCTGCTGGTTCGCCGTCGTGATGAACATGACGTCGCTGAGGTCGTAATCGAGATCGAGGTAGTGATCGTTGAACGCGTTGTTCTGCTCGGGATCGAGAACCTCGAGCAGCGCGCTCGCTGGGTCACCGCGGAAGTCCATCGACATCTTGTCGATCTCGTCGAGCAAGAACACCGGATTGTTCGAGCCGGTCTTCTTCAGCGACTGGATCAACTTGCCCGGCAACGCGCCGATGTACGTGCGGCGGTGGCCACGGATCTCCGCTTCGTCACGCACCCCACCGAGTGATTGCCGCACGAACTTGCGACCGGTCGCATGCGCGATCGAGCGCGCGAGCGAGGTCTTGCCGACGCCCGGCGGTCCGACGAGACACAGGATCGGTCCGCGCTGGCGGGTCACGAGCGTCTGCACCGCGAGGTACTCGAGGATGCGCTCCTTGACCTTCTTCAACCCGTAGTGCTCGTTGTCGAGGATCGCCTGCGCCTCGTTGATGTCCTGACGGTCCTCGGTCTTGTCTTCCCACGGCAGCGCGATCACCCAGTCGAGGTAATTGCGCACGACCGTCGCCTCGGCGCTCATCGGAGACATCTGCTTGAGCTTCTTCAGCTCCTTCTGGCAGCGCTCCTTCGCCTCCTTGCTCATCCGCTTCTGTTTGATCTTCTGCTCGAGCTCGGTCAGCTCGTTCTTGAACTCGTCGCGGTCACCCAGCTCCTTCTGGATGGCCTGCATCTGCTCGTTCAGGTAGTACTCCTTCTGCTGCTTCTCCATCTGCTTCTTGACGCGAGTGCGCAGCTTCTTCTCGACCTGACGAATCTCGATCTCGCCTTGCATCAGCTCGCTGAGCCGCTCCAACCGCTTCGCGGGTGACGGCGTCTCGAGCAGCTCTTGCTTGTCCTTCAGCTTGAGCGCGACGTGCGCGACG
>JBDUAS010000271.1:0-9300 GCA_040004535.1 Deltaproteobacteria bacterium | reverse complement strand
TCTTGCCCGAGCCGGTCGGCCCGAGCAGGAGGATGTTCGACTTCTGCAGCTCGACATCCTCGTCGGACTGGCCGGTCTGCTTGTGGTCGATGCGCTTGTAGTGATTGTGGACCGCGACCGCGAGGATCTTCTTCGCGCGGTCCTGGCCGATCACGTACTCGTCGAGCACCTTCTTGATCTGGGCAGGCTTCGGGATCGAGGACGAGCCGTACGACTGGTCCTCTTTCTCGATCTCCTCGGCAATGATGTCGTTGCAGAGGCCGATGCACTCGTCGCAGATGTAGACAGTCGGACCGGCGATCAGCTTCTTGACCTCCTTCTGCGCTTTACCGCAGAAGGAGCAGGTCAGAGATGCACCGTCACGCTTCTCGATCGCCATTACGCTACTCAGCGTAGCCTACTTCTTGTCGCTTTTCTCGTCGGGCTTCTTCTTCGCCGTGATCAAGACCTCGTCGATCAGGCCGTATTCCTTGGCCTGGGAGGACGACATGAAGTTGTCGCGGTCGGTATCCGACTTGATCTTGTCGACGTTCTGGCCCGTGTGCTTCGAGTACAGGTCGTTCAGCGTGTCGCGCGTCTTCAAGATCTCCTTGGTGTGGATCTCGATGTCGGTCGCCTGACCCTGGAAGCCGGCGAGCGGCTGGTGGATCATCACGCGCGAGTGGGGCAGGGCGTAGCGCTTGCCCTTGGTGCCGGCCGAGAGCAGGAAGCTGCCCATGGAAGCCGCCTGGCCCATGCAGATCGTCGCGACGTCGCAATGCAGGTACTGCATCGTGTCGTAGATCGCGAGGCCCGCCGAGACGTGACCGCCGGGCGAGTTGATGTACAGCATGATGTCCTTCTCCGGCTCTTCGGAGTCGAGGAACAACAACTGCGCGATGATCACGTTCGCGACCTGGTCATCGATCGCCGTGCCGAGGAACACGATGCGGTCCTTCAGCAGCCGCGAGAAGATGTCCCACCCACGCTCGCCGCGGTGAGTCTGTTCGATCACCGTCGGAATCAGATAATTCATCACCGGGTTCATCGGATCGACTCTACGAGGCCCGGCTCGTCGGTGCAACGCTGCCCGACCAGGTAGGTGTGTGATGAACGGGGATAACTCTGCGCCCCTGGCAATCACGTGCGTAGCGACTTGGCTAGACGACTCGCCTAGACAACTTGCCCGGGCACCCAAGGTTCTAGCCCCAAATCGCGCGGCGTCGGGCTTCGAGTGGGGGAATGTCGCTTGCACAGGGGCCGCGCAATGAAATTTCAAATCTTGCTCGCAGCGACGCTGCTCACTGGCTGCATCTCGGACGGCCCGGAGGATCAGACAAGCGTCGATGAATCGGCGCTCATTGGGGTCCAGGTTCATCGGATCGTGAACGCGGACTACCGCCAGAACATGACCGCGCAGACCAATGCTCTCAACTCACCGCTGATCCTCCAGTCGTATGTGAAGAGCTACTCGCGCCAGATCTGGACGCTTTACCCGGCGCCCAACAACACGATGACGATGGTCGACGACCAGACCAACTATTGCGCCGAGGTCAACAACGGGACGGCGAACTGGGGCGAACGCGTCGACGCTTACTACTGTGACGGGCTCAGCTCGGAGCAGTGGGTCGAGATTCCGATCCTCGAGCCGAATGGTACGCCGGCCGTCGAGCTCCAGCACTACGGCACGAACCTATGCCTCGACACGGTTGGCGGTTTTAACAGCGCCCTGATGCAGTGGCCGTGCGATCCGAACAACATGGCGCAGATGTGGACGCTGGCTTCTAGCGGGATCTAGCGACCCTTGCTGTACGACGCGAGCTTGGCCTCGACCTCGTTGGTCGTGCCGTGATGCGCGTAGTGGTAACCCGACACACCGGTGCCGGGCTCGAGCGTGAACGTCTGCTCGTCGGGGCCGGTGAAGAACGACAGCGCATACCCGCTCTCGACCGCCGAAACTTGCCAGCAGTAGACCATCTCGGTCTTCGGGCAGATCTTCTGGCCGTCGATCACGGGCCAGGTGAACCAACCCTCCGCACCGTCGAGCGTGGGCTCGGGCGAGCTGCCGAACAGGAAGTTATTGCCGGACCGCAGCAACGTGCGCTCGGTCGGTTGCGGCGCCACGTTGTCCTCGATAGAGGCGAGGTCGGAGGGCCAGCCGCGGACGCGGAACGCGGTGACACCGTTGGACTCGTGCGCGTCGAGGACCTCGGTGGTCCAGCTCAACGTCTTCGTCGACACCTTGTCGGAGTCGGGGTCGTAGCGCTTGACGGTGACGTCGTACGTCCACTTCGCGCCCTTCGCCAACGGCAGCGGATCGGCCGCGATCATCTGTTCCAGCGTCAGCGGTTGCTTCGCAGGGCTACTACACGCGCCAAGCGCAACTGCGCAGGCGAGGGTGATGAACCGGTTCACGAGGTCATCCTATGTGACTACGTCAAGATTGTCAGGAGTTTGGCAAGGTGATCGGGTATGGTCCGCGCCATGCCGTTGGTGGCCCGCTTAGGCGCTCTCACGAAGCTGCTTCCACTGCCGAAGCTCGACGGTGGACGTAATCTGATCCGCCAAGCCTGGGATCTGCTGAGTGTGATGCCGGGCGGCAAGCTTTTGTTCTCTCGTCTGATCGGACGTATGGCCCCATACAGCGGCACGATCGACGCTCGCGTCACGGTGCTACGCTCGGGCTACTCCGAGGCGACGATGGCGGATCGCAAGCAGGTCCGAAATCACCTCAGCTGCATCCACGCGATCGCGCTCGTCAACCTCGCCGAGATCGCCGGCAACGTCGCCTTGTTCTACTCGATGCCCGACGACGCTCGCTTCATCGTGAGCGGCATCGACATCGAGTACTTGAAGAAGGCGCGCGGCACGATCACCGCGATCGGCGAGTCCCCGATCCCGAGGACGAACGCACGAGCCCCCTATGATATTTCCGTCACGCTACGCGACGCGAAAGGCGACGACGTCGCCCGTGCCACGCTACATAGTCTCGTCGGTCCGAAGCCGGGTGCGTCGGGCGAACGTGGCGATGTGAATTAGCCAATAAATCGCGTCGTCGATCCGCTCAGCGTATGAACAATTCAGGCCCCATGTTCCTCGCAGTTGCTTCGGTCCTCGCGGCCCTCGGGGCGTCGAGCGGTGTCGCTCGCGCCGATGACGCCGTGGCCGACTTCACCGCCGATGCGAAGCTCTACTTCCGCGTCGTCGCGTGCGGCAACTCCGATCCGTTGCCCGCCGGCATCGACCAGGCGACCG
This sequence comes from Deltaproteobacteria bacterium, assembly GCA_040004535.1. Taxonomy (GTDB): domain Bacteria; phylum Myxococcota_A; class Polyangia; order Haliangiales; family Haliangiaceae; genus JABFXX01. The sequence goes on along the minus strand of JBDUAS010000271.1, from coordinate 6,066 downwards.
TCGACAAGCACTGCGCGGTGATGGCGAAGCGCTACGAGGACTTCAAGAAGTCGTACGCGACGCCGGCCGAAGAATTCTTCAGCAAGCTGCGCCCGGCGGATCTGCCGGCGACGGTCGTCTATCCGTTCGGCGGCGGCGACCTCGCGTCGGCGCTCGTGACGTATCCGAACGCGACGGACATCACGACGATCTCGCTCGAGCACGCCGGCGATCCGACGCGCGTCGCGAAGCTCGACAAGACCAAGCTGCGCGAGGCGCTGAGCAATTACCGCGATGCGATCGACGGCCTGCTCGAGCTCCACGACTCGACGAGCGAGAACATGCGCAAGCTCGAGGTCGGCGGGATCCCCGGCCAGCTGTCGTTCCACATCACCGGCATGACGGCGATGGGATACGAGCCGATCAAGCTGACGTACTTCACGATCAACGACGACGGCACGCTGCACTACGTGACGAAGGCCGAGGTCGACGCGCTCGCGAAGAAGACGGCGAAGAAGATCAAAGGCGGCTGGGTCGACACCGACTTCTCGCCCGCGTTCACGAACATGGAGCTCCAGTTCAGGAAGGTCGGCGATCCGAAGGCGCCGCTCGTCACGCATCGCCATGTCGCGTTCAACCTCGGCGACAAGGCGTTCAAGGGCTCCGGCCTCCAGAAGTACCTCGAGGGCAAAGGCAAGATCGCGGCGATGACGAAGGCCGCGAGCTACCTGATCTGGAACGACGGCTTCTCCGGCATCCGCGACTACCTGCTCGCGAACATGGTGTGGATGGTTTCGGATTCGACCGGCATCGCGCCGAACAAGGCGAAGAAGGCCGGCTTCGTCCAGACCACGTACGGCACGTTCACCGGCGCGTTCCTCGAAGAGGCCGACAAGCACGTGAGCGACGCGATGGTCGACATGTGGAAGACCCAACCCAAGCGCCGGCTGCCGTTTCGCTACGGCTACCCCGACGCCGAGAAGCACGTGCACCTGATGATCACCGCCCCAAAACCTGCGCCGCCCGCGCCGGCGGCAGCGCAGGTTCCCCAAGGAAAACCGAAGAAATGAAGCTCGCGATCCTCGCCACGCTCCTGATCGCAACGACGACGTTCGCTGATCCCGCCGACGATCCGGCGGCGGCTGGCACCAGCGACCAGCCCGCGGTCCAGGCGCCGGCTGGCGACGACGATGCTCCGGCCACGACCGACGAGACGGCACCCGACACCCGCGATGACGCGCCGGTGCCGAATGCGCCGCCGAAGAAGAAAGCGAAGCCGAAGCACGCCGCGCGGATCACGCAACCTGGCCATCACCTCGCTCGGCCGGAGCGGTCGCGCGACGGCGACGACGACGATAGCCGGCTCGACAAGAAAGAAGACACGGTCGCCGGCGGCAAGCACTGGCGGATCGTGACGAGCCAGGGCGCGGTTCACGTCTGGGTCCCCGCCGACTACAACCGCGACACCGCGGGCACCGTGATCTACGTCCACGGCTACTGGACGAACGCCGACGGCGCGTGGCGCGACCACGAGCTCGCGCGCCAGTTCCGCGCGTCGCATCAGAACGCGATGTTCGTCGTGCCCGATGCGCCGTCGTCGAATGACGATGGCGTCAACTGGCCGGCGCTCAAGGATCTCCGCCGCGCCGTGACGCGCGCGAATCTCCATCTGCCCGACGGTCCCGTGATCGTGATGGGCCACTCCGGCGCCTTCCGCACGATCATGCAGTGGGTCGATCATCGGCTCGTCGAGCAGATCATCCTGCTCGACGCGATGTACGCCGGCGAGGCCGCGTTCGACGAGTACATCGGCAACGGCAAGCGCGCCGACGAGCACAAGCTGATCGTCGTCGGTGCATCGACCGCGCAGGAGTCCGCCGCGTTCGCGAAGAAGTACAAGTTCGCGGTCGCGCGCGAGAAGATGCCGGACTCGTACAGCGGGTTCACGCGGCGCGAGAAGAACGCGAAGCTGCTCTACATCCGCGCGCAGTACGAGCACATGGCGATCGTCACCAGCGGCAAGGTCATCCCCGTGTTGCTGCACCTCACGCCGCTCAAAGCGCTTTAGCGGACGCTATACGCGAACGATGACGGCACGCACGCCGGATGCGGCGACGAGCGCCGCGAGGTCGTCCGGGTCCGACGTGAGAATCGTATCGCCATCGCGAGCGACCCCTACCAGCAGCGCATCGACAACGTCCGAGGTCTTGGCCCTACCGACGAGCCGTTCGAGCCAAGTGAATCGAGTGCTTGGCGACGGCCATCGCGCCACACCTGGGCCACGATCGGCGAAGTCGTTACAAGACCGATGGAGCGCGCGCGAGCGGCCGCGAGCCGAGCACGGATCGTGGTATCGGCTCTGTCGAGCGTCACGAACACACCGGCATCGAGGACGAGGTTCATCGCCGCCGTCGAGTTGGCTGCTTTCGGCGCGGCTTCGCGAACAGCTCGGCATCCGCCTTCGCGATCAGATCCGAGGGGACGGGCCCGCGGCGGCCGACTCGCGCTCACAACACAGGCGTGGCAGCTCCGCCAGCTCGTCGGAAGCTAGTGGTAAAGTGGGCGCGTGACCGCCGTCGTGATCGCGTTGCCCGGAAGCGAGGAGCACGCGACCAAGCTCGCCAACCGACTGGCTGTCGAGCTCGTCACGCCGGAGCTCCGGCGGTTCCCGGATGGCGAGATCTACGTGCGGCTGCCGCGGATCGCGGCGCAGGCCGAGCACGTCGTGCTGTGCGGCAGCTTGTATCCCGCGCCCGCGGATCGCTTCCTCGAGATGTCGTTCGTCGCGGCGACCGCGCGCGACCTCGGCGTCACCCGCGTGGGCCTGGTAGCGCCGTACCTCGCGTTCCTGCGCCAGGACTTCCAGTTCCATCCCGGCGAGGGCGTCACCGCGAAGTACTTCGCGCGGATGGTGTCGGCCGCGGTCGACTGGCTCGTGACGGTCGATCCGCACCTCCATCGCCTCGACGCGCTCGGCGGCGTCTACACGATCCCGACGACGGTCGCGCACGCGGCCGCATCGATCGCGGCGTGGGTCTCGACCGAGATTTCGAAGCCGGTCCTCGTCGGTCCCGATCAAGAGAGCGAGCAATGGGTCGCTGCAGTCGCCGCTGCGTGCGGTGCGCCGTTCGAGATCCTGACCAAGACCCGGCGAGGCGATCGCGATGTCTCGGTGTCCGCGAGCATGCGCGAGTGGAACGGCCACACGCCGGTGTTGATCGACGACATCGTGTCGACCGGCCGCACGCTGGTCGAAGCGACCCGCTCGTTGCGCGCGGCCGGTAGCTCGCCGCCGGTCTGCATCGCGATCCACGCGGTGTTCGCCGATTCGGTCGAAGGCGAGCTCGTCTCGGCCGGCGCCTCCGGCATCGTCACGTGCAACACGATCACGCACGCATCGAATCGGATCTGTGTCGCCGATCCGATCGCGGCCGCGGCGCGCGCGTACCTATAGCGGAAACCCGATCGCTTCGTTCGGGCCGAAGTCGTCGATCGCTCCACCGCCGCGCTCCAGCAACGCGTTGCCGGCTGCCGCCGCGGCGCGCAGCCCTTGGCGCACGCGTTCCATCCGATCGGGCGCTCCTGGCCCCACCCCACCATGTACGAGGATCATGCGTCCATCGTACGCGACTATTCCTTCGGAGCAGGGCCCCAGTCGACGCCGGTCGCGGAGCCGCTGTAGATCTTCGTCGCCTTACCGGTGCCGTCGGCATTCGAGATGTAGATGCCCTGGCCCTGGCGCGCGTACGCGATCACGCGACCGTTCGGCGAGAACGACGGCTCCTCGTTGTTGCCTTCGTTCTGGGTCACGCGGGTCATCGCCTTCGTATCGAGGTCGAGCGTGACGATGTCGTACTGGCCGCCGTCGCGAGTCGTGTACGCGATCACGTGCTTGCCGGCCTTCGGCGACCACGTCGGCGTCGTGTTGTAGTTGCCGTTGAACGACACCTGCCTCGGCGTGCCGCCCGACGACGACACGACGAAGATCTGCGGGCCGCCGTTGCGATCCGAGACGAACGCGAGCTGGCCACCATCCGGCGACCACGCCGGCGACGTGTCGATCGACTTGTCGTTCGTGATCCGGCGGACCACCGAGCCGTCGCTCGCGTTGATGATGTAGATCTCCGGGTTGCCGTCCTTCGACAGCGTCAGCGCGATCTTCGAGCCATCGGGCGAGAACGCCGCGCCGGTGTTCATGCCCTTTTGCCCGCTGATCTTCGTCGGCCGGCCGCCATTCGTCGCCCCGACGTAGAGGTCGGGGTTGTTGCGCATGAACGACGTGTACGCGATCTTGCCGCCGCTCGGCGACCACGCGGGAAGGATGTTCGTCGACGAGTTGTGCGACACGACGAACGCGTTCGCGCCGTCGAAGTCCATCGCCATGATGGTGCTCGTGCCCTTGCCCTTCGCGGTGAACGCGATCTGGGAGCCGAAGAACCCGGGCTCGTTCGTGTAGTACTTGACGACCTCGTTGTCCCAGCGATGAACGATCTGGCGGGTCGTCGTGCCGGAGCGCTTGTACATCTTGGTCAGCGCGGCGGTGTTGCCCTTCGAGACCTCGAACAAGCGGAACTCGATCTGATCGCCGGTGACGCGATACTTCACGACGCCGAACGCACCGACGTCCTTCCACTTCTGCGGATCGATACCGAGCTGCTCGGTCTTCAAGTCCGCGAGGAACGAGGCCGGATCGAGGACCTTGAACACGCCGGCGAGCGTGAGGTCCGTCCCCTCGATCTGCGCGACTTCTTTCGAGGCCGCGTCGCCTTCGGGTGCGCCCGGTAACGCGATCGGATACGCGCCGCGTTTGGCGCCGTTGACGTCGATGACGACGCCGCTGTTGTCGGAAGGCTGCGCGGATGCGCTCGCCGCAACACACGCGAATGCGCACAGCGCTAGCTGGCTTGTTTTGGATCGAAGCGAATGCATATCCATCGGTTGATCGCCCCCAAGAGCTCGGTAGGCACGGGAGTCGGGTTGTCGTTCCGCAGCTTCTTCACCGCGTCGATCGCGTGTTCGGCCGCCTGATCGAGGTCAGGACTCCCGCTCTTCTCTTTGACCTTGGTGTCGATGATCTTGCCATCGGGCGTGATGTGAAAACACCCCACGGGGATGCCATTCGCCTCGGAAATCTCCGGCAGCGAAAAGTTCTCGTGGATGTCCTTCGCGAAGCCCTGCCAGAACGGATTGCCCTTCGTGGTCGGGGCCCAGCCTTCTTCGCTGCCGTTGAAGTCGCCGGGCGCCGTGACCGGCTTGCCGGCCGGATTCTCGTCGTCGTCGTTGTGATGAAACTTCGCGAGCGTCTGATCGATGTCGACCGGCTTCTCCTTCGGCTCTTTCTTCGCGACGCAGTGGCCTTCTTTACACTTCTCGTCGGGCTTGCACTCGCTGTCGAGCTTGCAGCCTTCGATCGGCTTCTTGTTCTCGTCGTGCGAGACCGTCGTGTCCTTCTTGACCTCGGGCTGCGACGTCTGCTTCTGCGGCTGCTTCTGCTTCTCTTTTTTGTACGCGACCGACGCCTCGATCGACTCCATGTCGTCGAACTTGGTCTTCGCGGCGTCGGCCTTCTCGGTCAGGAACAGGACCGGCGCGAACAGGCCGATCGAGATGACGATGGCGCCGAGCACCGAAATCGTCTGCATCTCGCCGTCCTTGAAAGACATGGTCCTCTCTACTTAGACGGCGGAGCCGGGAGGATGTTCTTGTCGAGTTGGTCGAGATTGAGGACGTCCGAGGGCGCGGTCAGCATCATGACCCGCGTAACTCCTGCATTCTTGGCAACTGCCATGGCCGTCACGACGCGCCCGTACGGCAGGTTGGTATCGGCCTCGATGTAGAGCGCGCTCTCTTTTTTGACACGCTCGTTGCTCTTGAGCTTGGCTTCGAGGTCCTTCCACAGGACCTGGGTGCCACCGAGAAAGATCTTGTCGTCCTTCGCGATCGAGAGGACCAGCTTGCCTTCGGGATCCTCGACGTTCTGCGCGGTGACCTGCGGCAGCTCGAGGCTGACGCCGGTGTTCATCATCGGCGCGGTGATCATGAAGATGATCAGCAGCACGAGCATCACGTCGACCATCGGCGTGACGT
>JBDUAS010000545.1:0-2781 GCA_040004535.1 Deltaproteobacteria bacterium | reverse complement strand
CCGACGGCAGCTACATCAAGTTCGACGGCAACTCGGCCGTCCTCATCAACAAGGAGAACGAGCCGATCGGTACCCGCATCTTCGGACCGGTCGCTCGCGAGCTCCGTGCAAAGCGCTTCATGAAGATCATCTCGTTGGCGCCGGAGGTGCTGTGATGGCGCAACCCGGGCACGTCCGTAAAGGCGACACCGTCGTCATCATCGCTGGCTCGAACAAGGGCAAGCGCGGCAAGGTGCTGCGCGTCGTCGGTAACCGCGTCGTCGTCGAGAAGGTCTCGATGATGAAGCGCCACACCAAGCCGAGCCAGAAGAACCCGCAAGGCGGGATCGTCGACAAAGAGGGCTCGGTCCACATCTCGAACGTCCAGCTGTTCGACGAGAAGTCGAACAAGGGCACGCGCACCAAGATCACCAACGACGGGGGCTCCAAGGTCCGCGTCGCTTCCAAGTCGGGAACCCCGTTCCCCACCGCTGGGATGTAAGCCATGGCCGACGACAACAACCAAGACGACGCGAAGGCGGCCGCCGAAGCCAAGAAGAAGGAGCGCGCCGAGAAGGCCGCTGCCAAGGGCCTCGCCGGTAAGAAGAAGTCGACCGAGCCCGCGGGCCCGGCGCCTAAGTACAAGCGCGAGAAAGCGCCGCGTCTCAAGAGCAAGTACGACGAGACCGTGCGCACCTCGATGATGAAGGAGTTCGGTTACTCCACCGTCATGCAGGTGCCGCGCATCCTCAAGATCTCGGTCAACATGGGCCTCGGCAAAGCCAAGGACGAGCCCAAGATGATCGACAACGGCGTCGAGGAGCTCAAGCTCATCACCGGCCAGTCGCCGGTGGTCTCGCGCGCCAAGAAGGACATCGCGGTCTTCAAGCTCCGCAAGGGCCAGAAGATCGGCGTGATGGTCACGCTCCGCCGCGAGCGCATGTGGGAGTTCCTCGATCGCCTCGTCAACATCGCGCTGCCGCGCGTCCGCGATTTCCGCGGCGTGTCGCCGCGCGGGTTCGATGGTCGCGGCAACTTCACCATGGGCGTGAAGGAACAGATCATCTTCCCGGAGATCGAGTACGACAAGATCGACTCGATCAAGGGCATGAACATCAGCATCGTCACGACGGCGAAGACGGATGCCGAAGGTCGCGCGCTCCTCGTGCACCTCGGCATGCCGTTCCGCCAGGCCACGCCGGTCGCTACTGGTACTGGAGCTGCAGCATGAGCAAGTTGGTCGACAGGCTTCCGAAGAAGCACAAGTTCAAGGTTCGTATCAAGAGCCGCTGCAAGCGGTGTGGCCGGTCTCGCGCCTACCTGCGCAAGTTCGAGATGTGCCGTCTCTGCTTCCGCGAGCTCGCGCTCCGCGGTGATATCCCCGGCGTGATCAAGTCGAGCTGGTGAGGAAATAACTATGTCGATGACCGATCCAATCGCTGATTTCCTCGCCCGCCTCCGTAACGGGATCCATGCGCGCAAGCAGACCGTCGAGTGCCCCCGCTCGAACATCAAGGTCCGCATTGCCGAGATCCTGCGCGACGAGGGCTTCGTCCAATCGGTGAGCACCGCCGAGGACACCAAGCAGGGCATGATCAAGCTCGAGCTTCGCTATGACGGCCGCGCCTCGGCGTCGGGCTGCGCGATCACCGGCATGCGCCGCGTGTCGCGTCCCGGCCAGCGCGCGTACGTTCCTGCCAAGGACATCCCGAAGGTCCGCAACGGCCTCGGTATTGCCATCATCTCCACGTCCCACGGCGTGATGACCGACCGTACGGCGCGCGAAAAGGGCGTCGGCGGCGAGGTCCTCTGCGAGGTCTGGTGAACTATGTCGCGAATCGGACGTAAACCAGTCGAAATCCCGAAGGGCGTCACGGTGTCGATCACCAAGGACACCGTTTCGGTGAAGGGCCCGAAGGGCAACTTGAACCTCGCGCGCCACAAGGCCGTCGAGATCAAGCAAGCCCAAGAAGAGGGCAAGGATGTGATCGTGTTCGAGCGCTCGGGCAATCTCGGCCCGGAGCGCGCGGCCCACGGTCTCATGCGCGCACTCGTCAACAACATGCTCGAAGGCGTGACCAAGGGCTTCGAGAAGCAGCTCGAGATCAACGGCGTCGGTTACAAGGCCGAGATCAAGGGCCAGAAGATCACGCTGTCGCTCGGCTACTCGCACCCGATCGAGTACACGCTGCCCGAGGGTGTGTCGGCGAAGACCGACAAGAACCTCCTGATCCTGTCGAGCATCGATCGCGAGAAGCTCGGTGGCGCCGCGGCGAAGATCCGCAGCTACCGTCCGCCCGAGCCCTACAAGGGCAAGGGCATCAAGTACGTGACCGAGACGATCGTCCGCAAGGCCGGCAAGACGGCAGGTAAGTGAGTACGCCATGTCTGGACATCTGAAATTCGGCAGCGAAAAGACCCGCAAGCGGCTCAAGCGCAAGGGCACCATCCGCAAGCGGATCACCGGCACCGCGGAGCGTCCGCGGCTGTCGGTGTTCCGGTCGGCCCGCTACGTCTACGCGCAAGCGATCGACGACACCACCGGACGCGTGCTCGCGGCGGCCTCGGACACCGAGGAGAAGCTCGAGCAGGCCGTCGCCGGCAAGCCGAAGAAGGAGCGCGCTCGCATGATCGGTAAGGCGATCGGCGGCAAGCTCGTCGCGGCTGGCATCACCTCGGTCGTGTTCGACCGCAACGGATTCATCTATCACGGCCGGGTCAAAGAGATCGCGGACGGCGCTCGCGAAGCAGGTCTGGAGTTCTAATGCTGATCAATCCCGAAGAAGTCGGCGAGCTCGTCGA
>JBDUAS010000063.1:0-29868 GCA_040004535.1 Deltaproteobacteria bacterium | reverse complement strand
TCTCGCGGAACAGCAGCACGTTCTTCACCATCTGCATCGTGATCGACGACGCGCCCGCCGCGAACTTCTCGCGCTTGAGGTTCGCGATCAGCGCCGTGCGGAACTCGCTCGGGATGAACCCGTGGTGCTTGTAGAACCCGAAGTCCTCGCTCGACTGGATCGACTTCAACAGAAACGGCGAGACCTGATCGAGCGGGACGAAGTCCGGGTTCGACGGGCCGACGATGAACGACTGCCACTCGCCCTTGTCGGTCTCGACGTATTGCTCGAACTCGTCCTTCAGCCGCTTCGGTGAATCGGCCGGCTCGTCCTTGACCTTGCACTTGTTGATCGCGACGTGGCCGCCGAGCTCGAGGCTATCGAGATCCGACCAGTCGATCGCCGTGTGGATGTCGACGTCGAACACGCCGCGGACCTTGTAGCCGTGCATGTACGGCACCATCTCGACCGGGAACGCATCGAGCATGCGCTGGCAATCGATCGGCGGGATCACGAGGCGGGCCTCGACGACCTGGATCCCGTGCGGCCCTCGCATCGGCGGCGTGCGCTCGGTGCCATCGGCGTTCTTGCTCGGCTCGTGGACCTCGAGGTCGACGACTCTCGGCGCGAGGGCCGAGCCGGTGATCGAGAACGGCACGTTGCGCGAGACGAAGTCGCCCTTCGTCAGCTCGAGCTTGCGGGTCGCGCGATCGAACGAGCCCGCGATCTGGCCCGACAGATCGAGGTCGTGGACCTCCTTGTCGGCGATGTACGGATGGCCGACGTTGAGCCCGGTGAGGTGGAAGCCACCGTCGAACTTCGCGCCGGCCTTGTCGACGTCGACGTGGATCTTCGTATCGATCGACGTCGCTTGATAATCGACGACCGCGGATTGCGCGAGGATCGGTGCCAGTCGATCGAGCTGGAACTTCGCCGCTTCGAGATCGACGTGCGCTGCGCCGTCCTTCGGATCGAGGTCGCCCCTCGCGGTCCACAGCTGGCCGGGCACGCCGCCATAACCGCCGCCGAGCGCGAGCGTGTACATGCCCGGACGCTTCGGATCCGCGACGATCTCGCCGCCGATGCCCGACAGCGCCATCCGCGGCCACAGCTCGATCTCGCCGCCATCGATCTTCACGTGCGGCGGCTCGCCGAGGGGGCGGCGAATCTCGACGCTCGCGATCGTCGCCTTCGGCGCGCCGGTCGTCGTCGCGGTGATGCTGCGGCCGTGCGCGACGATCAGCTGCGGCGTCCACACGGCGTCGCCGTCGCCGATCAGTGCGGTCGCACCGGATTGTTCGTCGTTCGCGAGCAGCTTCGCGTGCGCGAGCGTGATCTTCGTCGGACGCGGGCTGTGGCTGCCACTACCCGACGCATCCGCAGTCGCTTCGCGATAGTGCTCGATCGCATCGCGCACGTTGTCGCGGCCATCCGCGGTGCGGCGCACCGACGCGATCACGCCGTCGATCTTCGCTTCGCCGAGGTCGGCGCGGCCGAACAGCGAGTCCCACGCATCGAAGTCGACATCGACGCGATCGACGTGGACCAGCGGCAGGTCGCCGTCGAGCGGCCCCTTGACCGCGATGTCGCGGATCACGAGGTGGCCGAGCGACACGTCGATGGAACCGATCGCGATCGTGCGATCGAGCTTCTTCGCGAGCCGCTCGGCGCGGCCGCGGATCATGTGCGCCGCGACCTTCGGATAGACGACCGCGAGCCCGATCACCACGAGCACGAACACGGCGATCGTGATCCCGCCGCCGATCCACAGCCAGCGCGAGTTTCGAGGAAGCCGGGTGCCTCTGGCCGGGTGCGGAAACATCGTGCCGGTCAAGACTTATACAACATCAGGGCCGCGGCCTTTGTTCGGCCTCGGTTCGCGAAGATGATCGGTTACTTACAGGTCAGGGCGAGGATGTGACCGTCGTCCTTCGCCGTGTGCACGAACATCGACCACTCGCCGATCGGCACGCTCTGCTTGTTGTCGAGCACGCGCTTGCCGTCGGCACCGTCGATCGTGACGGTGAGCTCGAGCTTCTTGTCGCTGCGATCGCGCAACAGGATCGACGCCCCGCCCTGCGCGAGCTTGAGCGAATCCGCCTTCTGCTTCGCGAGCGCGATCGGGCCGCCCGACAGCTTGTGGAACGTATTCCAAGACGCGAACGGCGGCTTCTTGAGCTTCTTGTCGAGCGGCTTGAGCTCGCCGTCGATCACCGGCGCCTTGCTGGTCGACGCCGCGATCTCGAGATACTCGCAGTCGGCTTTGTCCCTGTCGTCGGCGCGCGCGACGGTGCTCGTCGCAACCAGCAGCGCGCACGCGAGCAAGTACCTCATATGCCCTCCACAGTATCCTCAGGTGTCACCCAGATCACGGTCGTGCTCCCATCTTCGTCATCGAGATTGAACACGGTGCCGGTGCCGCCGGGCGTATCGAGACTTTCGATCTCCGCGGGGCGATGCGACACGCGTTGGACCTCGATCGGATCACTGCCACCGCGATGCGATGCCGAGCCGCCGTTGCCTCGCAACACGAGCGCGAGCGCTGCGACCGCGCCGGCAGAGATCGCACCGGTGATGATCTGACTGCGGTAGCTGTCGAGGAAGCGGCCGACCCGCGACCACAGGCCGGCCCCGGTAAGACTCGCGGTCGGCGCCCGGTCTGCAAGCACGGGTAGCGTCGCGGACTTCGTCGAGGGCTTGGAGATCGACTTGTCGATCTCGCTCCACATCGCCGCGAACCGCGCTTCGGGCACGTCATCGGCCGCGCGTTCGAGCCGGCCACGCACGAGCTCGCCGAGCTCCTTGACCGCTTCGACCTTCGCGCGGCCATCGCTCGCGAGCTCCATCTCGAGCTCGCCGTCGGCGTGCTCCATGAAATCGAGATCCCGACTGGCTTGCTTCGGGTCGCTCACGACCGGCTCCCCGACGCCGCGGCGTCCTCGGCATCGGCGTCCTCGGGGATCGGCTTCGCGCCGTCCACGAGGTCGACCAACCGGCGCTGCATGTTCTTCCGCGCGTGAAACAGCCGCGACATGATCGTGCCCTTCGAACAGCCCATCGCCTGTGCCATCTCTTCGTACGACAGGCCCTCGAGCTCGCGCATGACGAGCACGGACCGGTGATTTTCCGAGAGCTCGCCGAGCGCCGCGTCGATGCGCTGGCGGATCTCTTTGTCCATCAGCGCGCGCCCGGGATTGCCGCCGAGCAAGTTCGGCAGCAGGCCGTCGCCGTCCTGGCCGCCGTCCTCGAGGCGTTGCTCGTCGAGCTCGACGGGGCGCACCCGACGATGCTTCCGGATGTGGTCGATGGCGAGGTTCATGACGATGCGGTAGAGCCAGGTGTAGAACGAGGAGTTGCCTTCGAACTTGTCTAAGTATTTGTGCGCCTTGATGAAAGCGTCCTGAACGACATCGAGCGCGTCGTCCGGGTTGCGCACGACGCCGAGCGCGAGGGCATAGGCGCGGCGGTGATAGCGTTCGAACAGGGTGCGGAATGCCTCGCGGTCGCCGCGCTTTGCAGCTTCCACCAGGTCCCTATCATCGACAGCTTCACGTCCAGTGGACGAGGGCTGCCCTCCCTTATTCACGCTCACTTGCCGAGGAGTTATATCACTCGCTCGTCCGTGTAGGCCCGGCATTCGGGTACGGTCATAATCGAACAAGTCGGGCGAACGCCCGACGCGTAGCACCGCCGGAGGCGGTGCGGAGGTAAATCGAGAAGTGGCGGAGCGGCGTACACCAGAGCACGCAGGAATCACCGGTTTCTTGGGCCGTGTGAGAGTCCTGGTCTATCGCCACGAGGCGTGGCGAGCGGCGCTGTCGGGCATCGCGCTGCTCGGTGCGCTCGCGATCGTGCTGCCGCTGATCGGCCACCTGACGAGCCTCGGAGGCGCGCATCGCACGGCCGCGATGGCGATCCTCGGCATCGGTGGGCTGGTCGCGATGCTCGTGTTGCTCGGCGCGATCGTGATCGGCTGGATCGCGCCGCGCCGCACGTACGCGCGCGATCAAGATCTCGCGCGCTGGGTTGGTCGCCGCCGCGGCGCGATCGCATCGGATCTCCTGTCGGCCGTCGAGCTCGTGAACGCCCCTGTGCGGCCCGGTGCGCCGTCGGCCGACCTCGTCGGCGCACTCGTCGAGACGACCGAGGATCAGGTCGCAAAGATCGAACCGGTGTCCCTGCTGCCCGAGCACGAGGTGCCGCGCGCGCGTGCGTGGGCACTCGGCGCGATCGCGGCGAACGTCGCACTCCTCTTGCTCGCACCGCACTTCACGAAGCATGGCTGGCGCGCGCTGTTGCTCGCACCGCCGGCGCCTTACGACGGTGCGGAGCTGTCGGCCGTGCCGCTCGTCGGCGACCTCGGCGTCACGCTCACCGCGCCCGCGTATTCGAAGCGCAAGCTCGTCGAGATGCAGTCGTCGTCGGGCGATCTACGCGGGCTTCCCGGCACGACCGTCGCATTCACCGGCCGGTTGCTGGTGCCGGCGCAAGCCGCGGAGCTCGTGGTCGAGTCGGTCACGCAAGGCGGCGCGCCGAAGTCGCTGCCGGTGAAGATCGAAGGCGATCGGTTGAGCGCGGCGCTGACGATCGACAAGTCCGCGCGCTATCGATTCGCGATCACCGCGCCGACCGGCGACCGTTCGATCGAAGCGACCCCGCGCGCGATCGAGGCCGAGGTCGATCAGCCGCCGACCGTGCAGCTGATGGCGCCGGGCGATCCGCTCGACGTCTCGAACATGAAGTCGGTCGAGCTCGCATACGTGATCGAGGACGACTTCGCGGTGACGTCGGCGGAGCTCGTGTGGGAGGCCGGCAAGGATCGCGGCAAGAAGCCGATCATGATCGGGGGAACCGACGCGCGCGCGCAGGGCAAGCTGACGTGGGATATCGCCGAGGTTCAGGTCCCGTCGGGCGGCGACGTCCGCTACTGGATCGAAGCGAAGGACAACGACAACGTCGGCGGGCCGAACCTCGGCAAGTCGAAGGAGCTCCACCTCCGCGTGATCTCGCCGCGCGAGCGCCACGAGGAGACGCTAGGTCGCCAGCAAGCGGTGGCCGAGAAGGTGCTCAAGAATCTGGCGGGCCGGCTCGTCGGACCCGGCGACGACATCGCGGCGCGCGACGATCTCGATCACCAGCTCCACGACGCGATCGGCGAGCTGCGCTCGGTCGCGGCGGCGTTCGAGAAAGATCCGCATGCATCGGATCTGATGCGCAAGTCACTCGCGACGATGAGCGAGCGGATCGATCGGCTGGTCCAGTCCGAGACGATCATCGAGCAGAAGTTCGTGCCCAAAGGCGCGGCGAAGGCGAAGAGCGGCACGTTCGGCGTGATCGATCCGAAGCTGGTCACCGAGCTCGAGGACGACACGATCTCGCTGGCGGACTGGCTCGATCGCGAGCGGATCGAAGGCTTGTTGGATCTCACCGACGAGATCGCAGCGCACCAGAAACGCCTGGCAGACCTGCTCGCCCAGTACGCGCGCACGAAGGATCCGCGGCTGTTAGAGGAGATCGATCGCGAGATGCGCGCACTCGATCGCACGTACGCGGAGCTCGAGAAGCACCAGCAGGGGATGCCGGAGGACGTGATGGATCAGTACGTCCATCGCGATGCGGTCCAGGCCCAGCAAGGCACCGCGTGCATGGCCGAGGTCGCCGCGCTCGTCCACGCGGGCAAGACCGCGGCGGCGCAGGCCAAGCTCGAGTCGTGTCAGCTCCAACATCAGCGCGCCTCGGCGTCGCTCGAGGGCTCGCTCGCCCAGCTCCGCGGCGACAAGTTCAGCGACGAGCAAAAAAAGCTCGACGAGGTCATGAACGAGCTCGCAGATGTCGCGAAGGACCAGGACGACATCGCCGCAGACTCGAACAAGATCTTCGAGAGCTACGCGCAGAAGGCCGACGAGGTCGCGCGCGATCACCGGCGCGAGGCGAGCAAGAAGGTCGGCGCGCTCGTCGACAAGTTGAAGAAGCGGATCGACGCGATCAACGAGAGCGGGTTGACGCCGTTCGCGAAGGAGGAGCTCGATATCGTCGAGCGCCGGCTGGCGGACGTCGAGCACATGGTCGCGGACGGCGATCTCGCAGAGGCGCTCGGCATGGCGCGCCAGGCAAAGGCGAGCCTCGATACGATCGAGGGCGAGCTCGAGGCCGCGATCAGCGACGATCCGAAATCGAAGTGGGCGGACGCGACCGCGGATGCGCTCGACGGTGTCGAGAAGGCGCAGCCAGCCGCGAAGGAGTTGATCGACGAGCTCCAGGCGTTGTCGCCGCGGCCGGATCAGATCATGAGCGGCGATGATCAGAAGGCGCTCGATCGGTTGCGCCGGCGCCAGCAGATGAACCAACAGCGCGCGAAGCGGCTCGGCGATCGCACGAAGCAGCTCGGCGGCGAGCTACCCGGTGATACCGCCGGCGAGCTCGGCAAGAAGCTCGGCTCGGCGATGGATCACATGGGCAAGGCCGACGACCGGATGAAGGGACGCGATCCGTCGGGTGCGCGCGAATCGGCGCGTGCAGCGGCCGATGATCTCGCGAAGGCGCGCGATCGGGCGCGGAGTGCGGCGCGCCAGGCACAGCAGAACGCCGTCGGTGACGAGCCGATCCGGATCCCCGGTGCCGACGAATATCGCGCGCCGGAGCGGTTCAGAGAGGACATTCTCGAAGCGGCGAAGAAGCACGGCACGCAGGGCGCCGATGGTTACGACGACATGATCAAGCGGTACTACGAGGAGCTCATCAAGTGAGGATCCTCGGACCGCTCACGCTCACGCTCACGCTCACGCTCACGCTTCAGGCGGAAGCGAGACGCGATCGGACGGTTGCGGGCGACGTGATCAAGGCCGCGCGGTTCTTGCAGTCCGCGCGGCTCGACGACGCGAAGACCGTGCTCGATGATCTGGAGAAGCGCGCGCCCGATAACCCGGACGTGAAGTGGCTCGCCGGCGAGTTTGCATTCCAGACCGGCGACTATGCGGGCGCGGTCAAGGCGCTAGACAAGGTCAACGATGATGCGGCCGACGGCATGGCGGGCCAGACCAAGAAGCTCGCCGCGTCGACGCTCGCGGTGACCGAGAGCTTCGTCGACACGCGGTCGCCGAAAGGTCACTTCATCATCCGCTATGCGCCCGGCAAGGATGCGGCGATCGCGGAGCTCGCCGGCGACGTCCTCGATCAAGCCTGGCAAGTGATCGGCGACGACCTCGGTCTCCAGCCGGCGGACCCGATCCGCGTCGAGATTCTCGGCGCGCCTGCGGACCTCGCGCGGATGTCGCCGCTGACCGAGACCGAGATCGAGACGACCGGCACGATCGCGCTGTCGAAGTACAACAAGCTGATGGTGGTGTCGCCCCGCGCGACGCTGTTCGGCTATCCGTGGATGGACACGCTCGCGCACGAGTACACCCACTTGATCGTCGCGCGGATCTCGCACGACACGGTGCCGGTGTGGATGCAGGAAGGCATCGCGCGGTTCGAGCAGACGCGGTGGCGGCGGCCGCCCGAGGTCGTGCTGACGTCGACCGAGCAAGCACTGCTCACTGCGGGCCTGCGCAAGGGCCGGCTGATCACGTTCGACGAGATGCACCCGTCGATGGCGAAGCTCCCGTCGCAAGAAGCGGCGGCGCTCGCGTACGCCGAGGTCTACACGTTGATCGGCTGGATGCAGAGCAAGGTCGGCTTCAAAGGCATCCGCGATGCGCTCGCGTCGCAACGCGATGGCAAGAGCGCGAAGCGCGCGGTGACCGAGGCGATGAACCTGCCGTGGCCGCAGGTCGAGACGGAATGGCACGCGCACCTCAAGGTCGGCGATGGCAAGGCGCGCGCCGGCCGGCCGATCAAGTTCGGCAAGGCCGGCTCCGCAGGACAAGCGTCGGATTCGGAGAACGTCGGGATCGAGACGGTCTCGGCGCGGGCGCGCAAGCACGCGCGACTCGGCGGCATGCTCCGCGCGCGCGGTGCGCTCGAAGCGGCCGCGGTCGAGTACGAGAAGGCACTCGCGGCCGGTAACGGTGCTCCGGAGCCATTTGTCGCAGGCAAGCTCGCGCGGACGCTGGTCGAGCTCGGCCGGTACGATCGCGCGATCGAGCTCGCGACGCCGCTCGCAGGTGCCGACGATCATGACGCTGTTGCTGCGGTCACGCTCGGCATGGCGCGCACCGCCAAGCAAGCCTGGCCCGAGGCGATCACCGCGTATGAACAAGCTTTGCGAGTGAGCCCGTTCGATCCGCAAACACGCTGTGGGCTGGCCGAAGCGTATGCCAAGATGAAGGACGCCCGAGCAGCGCGGGAGCGCGCCGCCTGTGATTTACTGAAGAACTAGCCTGACGATGAAGCCGTCTGAAAATGTCACTCCGATCTCGCCCCTGCGAGTCGAACAGAAGACCGAGGTCAATCCGACCGTGGTCGACGAAGGGACCCCCGCGCCCACGCCGAAGAGCGATCTGGATGCGGTCAAGGAGCTCGCCGAGGCGCACGCGCAGATCGTGCGCGAGATCGAGAAGCGGATCATCGGCCAGCGCCGCGTGATCGATCAACTGTTGGTCGCCCTGTTCGCGCGCGGCCACACGCTGTTCGTCGGCGTGCCCGGGCTCGCGAAGACGTTGCTGATCTCGACGCTCGCCGAGACGCTGAACCTGTCGTTCCAGCGCATCCAGTTCACGCCCGACCTCATGCCGGCGGACATCACCGGCACCGAGGTGCTCGAAGAGGACCACACGACCGGCCGCCGCGCGTTCCGGTTCCTCCGCGGTCCGGTGTTCGCGAACCTCGTGCTCGCCGACGAGATCAACCGCACGCCGCCGAAGACCCAAGCGGCGCTGCTCCAGTCGATGCAGGAGTTCCGCGTCACCGCGGGCGGGACGACGCACGACCTGCCGCTGCCGTTCCTCGTGTTCGCGACCCAGAACCCGATCGAGCAAGAGGGCACGTACCCGTTGCCCGAGGCGCAGCTCGATCGGTTCATGTTCCAGATCGACGTCGATTATCCGAGCGAATCCGAAGAAGAAGAGATCGTGCGCCAGCAGACGAGCGATCACCGGCCGGAGCTCGCGCGCGTGCTGTCGCCAATGCGGATCTTGCAGCTGCAAGAGCTCGTGCGTCGCGTACCTGCGGCGGATCACGTCGTGAAGTACGCGGTCGCGCTCGCGCGCTCGACGCGGCCGACGTCGCCGAACGCGCCGGCGTTCATCAAGGAAGCGGTGTCGTGGGGCGCCGGTCCACGCGCATCGCAGTTCTTGATCCTCGCCGCCAAGGCGCGCGCGATCCTCGACGGCCGCTTCGCGGTGTCGACGGATGACGTCGCCGCACTCGCGCGCCCGACGCTCCAGCACCGCTTGATCCTCAACTACCGCGCCGAGGCAGAAGGGCTGAAGGCCGGCGAGCTCGTCGACCAGTTGCTGTCTGTCGTAAGTCCGTGAAGCTGGATCCGATCCAGCTCCAGCGGCTGGGCAGCCTGCCGATCAAGGCGCGCGTGATCGTCGAGGGCGCGATCTCGGGCATGCACCGCGCGTCGGTGCACGGCAGCTCCGTCGAGTTCGCGGAGCACAAGGAGTACTCGCCCGGCGACGAGCTCCGTCACATCGACTGGAAGGCGTACGGCAAGCTCGACCGCTACTACGTGAAGCAGTTCGAGCAGGAATCGCAGCTCACGGTCTACCTGGTGCTCGACGCATCCGCGTCGATGAAGTTCGCGGGCGGCGGGCTCGCTAAGCTCGAGTACGCGGGGCTCTCGCTCGCGGCGCTCGCGTACCTCGTGATCCAGCAGCAGGACAAGGTCGGCCTCGTCGCGTGCGGCGACCGCGCGATCGAGACGATGGTGCCGCCGCGCGCGCGGTCGAATCATCTCCACGATCTGCTCGGCGTGCTCGACACGATCATGCAGAAGGGCGGCGCCGGCGACGAGTCGCCCGCGGAGGCGCTCGGCCGGATCGCGGAGCTGTCGCGGCGGCGGCGCTCGCTGATCGTGCTCGCGAGCGACCTGTTCGATCCCGACGACGCGACGATCCGCGCCCTCGCGACGCTGCGCGCGCAGAAGCACGATGTCTCGGTGCTCCACGTCCTCGATCCGCACGAGCGCACGTTCCCGTACGAGGGCCTCACCGAGTTCCACGCGCTCGAGTCGTCCGCGAAGCTGCTCGCGAATCCGTCCGCGATTCGCAAGGACTACCTGGACAAGATGAACAAGTTCGTCGCGAAGTGCCACGGCACGCTCGCGAATGCCGGTGTCGACTATCACGAGGTGCTGACCGACAAGCCGCTCGAGGAGACGCTGCTCGAGCTCCTCGTCTCGCGCGCACGATTGCAACCGGGTGCGGCGCGGAGGACGGGGTAATGGGCTTCCTCGCGCCTCTGATGCTCGTCGGGTTGATCGCGATCGCCGTTCCGATCGCGATCCACCTGATCGGCCGGCGGCGCGCGCGGATCGTCCCGTTCGCGGCGCTCGATTTCTTGATGGGAACGAAGCGCAAGACCGCACGCCGGCTGCAGCTGCGCGAGCGCCTGGTGTTGCTCGTGCGCGCGCTCGCGTGTCTCGCGGTCGCCATCGCGCTCGCGAAACCCTTCACGTCGTGCGAACGCAAGGGACCGCAGGTCACGCGTGGACCGCAAGCCGCGGTGCTCGTGATCGACGACTCGTTCGCGGCGGGCTACCTCGTCGATGGCAAGCCGTGGATCAAGCACGCGAGCGATGAAGCGCGCCGGATCGTCGCCCAGCTCGGGCCCGAGGCCGAGGTCGCGATCGTGCGCGCGTCGGAAGGTGCCGAGCATCCGACCGAGCTGACCCGCGACCACTTGAGGCTGCGCGATCAATTGCTCGCGCTCGAGCCGACCGCGCGGCCCGCGGACACGACGCGCGCGCTGACCCGGGCGGCGCAGCTATTGGCGGCGTCGAGCCACGCGCGCAAGACGGTGTTCTTGCTGTCGCTGCAGGCGAAGTCGGGACTGCGCACCGACGAGCCGCCGTGGGGCAAGGACGGGCCGACGTTCGTCGCGCTCGATCTGCGTCCGGCGCAGATGCCGAACCTCGCGGTCACGGCGCTCAAGGTCGACAGCGATCCGAACACCGGCACGCGCGGCGTCGCGTTCGATGCCGAGGTCGGCAACTTCAGCGACGAGCCGAAGAACGTCGAGCTCTCGCTCACGATCGCCGATCGTGTGGTCGCGCGTGGAGAGCTCGCACTCGCGGCGCACGAGAAGAAGACGAAGCGGTTCCTGGCGACCTTGCCCGCCGGCGCGCGCGCGAGCGATGCATCGGTGTCGGTCGCCGGCGATGCACTCGGCATCGACGATCGCCGCTACGTTCGCGCGACGCTGCGTGACGAGGTCCGCGTGCTACTCGTCGACGGTGACCCGCGCACGGTGCGCCGCGACGACGAGCTATTCTACGTCGAGGCCGCGCTGCGCCCGGGTGACCGCGAGGACAGCGGCACGTCGGTGCGGTCGATCACCGCGGAAGAGCTCGGCGGCATCGTCAAGCTTCGCGGCCAGGCGCCGAAGATCGATCTCAACGACTTCGATGTCGTCGTGCTCGCGAATGTCGCCGCGCTGCCGGCCGAGCGCGTCACGGCGCTCGCGGACTGGGTCCGCGCCGGCGGCGGGATCCTGGTCGCGCCCGGCGATCGCGTCGATCCGGCCGCGTACGACAAGACGATGTTGCCGCTGTTGCCGCAGAGCCTGCGCGATCCGATCGACACGACGTGGGGTGCCTCGCCCGAGGATCGCGACAGCCGCGCGCTGCACCTCGTGAAGTGGGAGGCCGACCACCCGATCTTCGCGCCGTTCTCGAAGGACGCGCCCGACCTCGCCGACGCGAAGTTCTTCAAGATCTCGCTGCTAGGGCCGACGACCGCGACCGCGGATCGCAAGGTGCTCGCGCGGTTCACGAACGGCGCCGCCGCGCTGGTCGAGGCGTCGATCGGTGCGGGTCGTACGCTGCTGTTCACGTCGACGCTCGATCGCGACTGGAACGACCTCGCGATCCATCGCGGGTTCTTGCCCCTGATCCAGCAGGCCGTGCGGCATCTCGCCCGCAAGCACGCGCTCGGAATCGAGTCCGATCACCTCGTCGGCGGCTCGGTCGCATTGCCGACCGGCGATCTCAAGAAGCTCGAGGTCCGCGGTCCCGACGGCGTCGGCGCCGTGTTCGAGGGTGACCGGATCGCCGGCCGCAGCTCGGTCCGCTTCGGCAAGACCGATCACCCCGGCATCTATCGCGTCATGGGAACGGATCAAACGGGCGCCACCCACGACCGCGACGAGCTCGCGTTCGCGATCAACCTCGATCCGCGCGGCTCGGATCTGACGCCGGTCGCAACCGCCTCGCTACCGACCTCCGGCACCGGGGGTGCCTCCGCACCGACCGACAACACCCGCCGCGTCGAGCTCTGGCACGCGCTCGCGGCCGCGGTGCTGTTGCTGCTGCTCGCCGAAGCGATCCTGGTCCAGCGCTAACGCCCACCGATCTTGATGGACGTGAACGGCAGCCGCTCGAGGAATGGGCGGAGTAGCCGGCGCAGTGCATCGTGGTGGCCATCGACTTCGTCGAGCTCGAGCGCACGCCCGACGCGCGAGTACACGCCCTTCGGGTTCGCGGTCACGCGCTCGGTCCAGCGTTCGAGATCCGCGTTGTCGTTCACGGTCGCGTGAAACGTCGTCGCGCGATCGAACGTGGCGACCGCGAGTGGACTGATCGTGCGCGGCTTCGCGAGATCGAGATGACCGAGGCGCACGAGCTGCGTGCGTTCGACGGCGACGAGCGCCGCGATGGTCTTGATGTGTGGAAGGTCGACATCGCGCAGCGCGGTCGCGCGGCGCGCCGCGACCAGCGCCGTATAGACGCTCTCGGTGCCCAGGCCGATGCGCAGCTCCGTCAACAGGCCGAGCCGATAGTCCGCGACTGCAGCCGCGATCGAAGCTTCGTCGCGCGGCGCGCTCCGCGACAGCACGGCGCGAGCCGGCAACCCGCTGCGATACACGACATCGATCAGAAACGGTGCGAGCGGTCCGAGTGCGAGCTTGCGCTTCGCGGCGGATACGTCCGTGCCGACACGCAACGCCGCGAACGTGGCCGCGCCGGGGTCGTCGAGCTCTTGCAACAGATCGACGAGCACCTCGCGATGGCCGTCGTCCTCGGGCTCGGTCGCGATCGCCGCGATCAACCTCTCGACCTTCGCGCGCGCGCCCGGATCGGCTCGAGCGACCACCGGCCGCGCGGCGCCTTCGGGGTGTTCCGCCTTGCTATGCCGTAGCTTCGCCGCGAGCGTGGTCACACGATCCGGATCGAGCAGCGCGACCGGCGGCTTGCCCGGCAGTTCGGCGCGCTGCCAGACATCGGGTGCGAGCCGGTCGAAGAGCACGAGCGGCGAGTACTTCTCGAGCTCCCACGGCGGCAGATCGATCAGCAGCTTCGGTTCGTGAACGCCGCCGCGGCCGTTGCCGATCTCGACCATCGTGCGGCCGTTCTGGACACGCCACAGAAACCCGCACGCGAGCCGCGCCTCGCGATCGCGCAGCGGATAGGCGTAGTGGACCTCGACGGGCGTCGGTCCTTGCTTCGCCGCGGCGAGCCCTTCGAGCTCCGCGAGCTGGAGCTCCCAGATCCGGCCATCGCCGCCCGCGATCCACAGCCGCTCGTCGGACGCCGCGAGCTCGAACGTGCGCCAGTGCAGCTTCGTCTCGCGGCCGAGCGTCAGCCTCGCGATCCGCTCGCTCGTCGCGTCGATGATCGTCAGACCTTGGTCGTCGGCGATCGCCGCGAACCGATCGCTCCACACCGCGACGTCGGCGTACATCGAGTACGTGACCGAGCCGTGTTCCCACGCCAGCCGTTCTTTCTTCGCGACCCGGTCGCGCGTGAACGGTCCGAGCTCGGTCTCGCGGCCCCTCGACCGGGGCGCAGTCCCCACGAACGCGTGCATCCCCGCGCGCGACAAGAGGCGGGTTACGCCGCGATCGACATCGATCACGACACCAGGTGCTTCGCCAACCGTGCCGCGCCAGCCGGATGAGCCGATCTCGTGGACGATCCACTTCATCGCCGGCAGACCGTACCCGCGGTCTGCCCCACGTGGGGCCGAGGTCTGTTCATTTCTTCGAGCTAGCAACTGCGGCTTCGAGTCCCGCTCGCGCTGCTCTCTTCGTCGCGACGATCGTGTGAACGCCGGCGCCGCGCCGATTGCCATCGCTACAAGAAGCGGCGCGGCGGGTTGTCTGCTTGGGGCGCTCATCTCGCACGACCATCGGCTGACGATCACGATGCAGCTGCGGAGCGCGAGCTCTGTGCCCGGCTACTAATTCCGGATCCCGAACGTGAAACGCCGCGCAGGTACGAGATCGATATGACCCGAATCTCGGAGGATCTGTTTCATTGCAGGCAAGCGCGCTCGGTCCGGCCCACGTGGGGCACTGGGTTCGTCTCCGAGAGCTATCGAGCTCCTCGTTCGAATCGATTCAGTTGCGAATCCGCACGCCGCCGCGCGTTCCGGATCCGACTTTGTAGCCGTGCACGGAGGTCGTGCCCGGAGCTGCGCGGTGATCGCCAGCCGACGTCGGTGCGAATACAGAGATCCACGCACCGCCGATCTGATAGATCGCACGGATGCCAGTCGCTCCGCTGATCGCTGCGTTCAGCCGCCGCCGTGATGTCACCGCGGAGCCCGGCTGGGGCGAGGACAACATCGTGCTCAAGCTCGGCGCGAAGATCTTCGCGATCGTCGGTGCGGACAGGCTGGTCGTGAAGCTCCCGAAGCCGCGAGTCGACGAGCTTGTAGCGGCGAACTCCGGGACGCGCTTCGATCCGCGCAAGAACGGACGTGTGATGAAGGAGTGGCTGGTCGCGGGGCGGCGAGCCGACGCGATCGCGCTTGCGAAAGAAGCTCATGCGTTCGCGACCAAGTCAGCATCGCCCCCCACGCGGCCGGCCCCACGTGGGGCAGCGCCGGATCCCAAGCGCAAGCGCCGCGCCTGACTCACGAAGGCCGCCAGCAGCATCGTGGTCGGCAAACTAGGCTTTCGTGGCACGCTCCGGTCATGAGGGCAGCGATCGTCGCGCTCGCCGTTTCGGCCTGTAGCTCGGGCCCTGGGCCGTCGTGCGCCGGCGATCCGGCGACGTGTCGCGCGAAGTGCGGCTACGGGTCGGGAGATCAGGCGGCGGCGACGCTCGCGGATGTCGCGCCCGGTGAGATGCCGATCGAGACGATCGTGCTCGTGATGCAGGAGAACCGCACGTTCGATCACTACTTCTCGTCGCTGACCGTGCCCGGGCAGACGGTCGATGGCGCCGCAGCGGATGCGACGAACCCGGATCCGACGACGCCGGGCGGGACGATCGGGCGATTTCATCAGACGGCGGCGTGCTTCGACAATCCGGCGGAGAGCTGGGATGACGTCCATCGCGAGATCGATGGCGGCGCGATGGACGGGTTCACGACAGCAGGCGCGGCCGAGGACGCGAACGATCCAACCGGCGCGCGCGCGATGGGCTACTACGACGAGACCGACCTGCCCTACTACTACGCGCTCGCGCGCGCGTTCGCGATTTCGGATCGCCACTTCAGCTCCGTCCAGGCGAATAGCTGGACGAACCGGCTGTTCTACATGGCGGGCACGTCGTACGGCGTCACCGCGAATGTGTTCCCGAACCAGATGGACATGGCCGGCAACACGTATCCGAACTTGTTCACGCGGCTCGACGACGCGCACGTGACGTGGGGCTTCTACGTCCAGGACGTGCCGACGCTCGGCATCCTGAGCAGCACGTACGGCAAGAAGCTCGCGCACGTGTTCGACTTCGATCAGTTCTTCACGGATGCGGCGGCGGGTGCATTGCCGCAGGTCGTGTTCGTCGAGGGCACGGACATGATGGGCGGCGCGTCGCCCGACGAAGATCCGCCCGCCGACATCGAGGTCGGTCAGGCGATGGTCGCGAGCATCGTCACCGCGGTCACGACGTCGCCGCAGTGGCCGCACACCGCGATGCTGCTGAGCTACGACGAGCAAGGCGGGCTCTACGATCACGTGCCGCCTCAGCCGGCGTGCGTGCCGGATGACATCGCGCCGATCGTCGACCCCGATGGCGTCGTCGCCGCATTCGATCAGACGGGGCTGCGCGTGCCGATGTTCGCGATCTCGCCGTACGCGAAGCGCGGGTACGTCTCGCACGTCGTCACGGATCACACGAGCGTGCTGCGCTTCGTCGAGTACGTGTTCAACCTGCCTGCGCTCACGCATCGTGATGCGAACGCGGTCGCTCCGTTCGACCTGTTCGACTTCACGCACGCGGATCTCGGCGTGCCGAGCTTACCGGCGGCGACGATCGATCCGGCGAAGCTCGCCGACTGCAAGATGCGGTATCCGCACTAGAGCTCCTCGTCGTACTCGGAGACCGCGGGATCCGCGGTCTCGTGCGCCTTCAGATCCGTTGCCGGCTGGCACTGCAGGATCTCCTCGAGCACCGCGGAGCTCGCGTAGTCGATGACCGACCAGCCGATCGGTCCTACGACGTGCGACGGATCGCAGTCGAACAAGAAGCCTGCGAGGTTCGCGCCGCACACCCCGTCGTTGTTCGCGATCGTCAGCAGATCCTGGCCGGCGGCGTTCTTCGTATCGCAGAGATCCGAGAAGTTGAGGTGGCCTGCGTTTTTCACGCCGACGAGACGGTGCGGCTTCGCCGAGCCCTGATAGGCGGTCTTGACCTGATTGAAGCTCGCGATCGAGTCGAGGCTGCCGCCCATGTAGAGGGATGACCGCAACGTCGTCGAGGCCGCGGTGCTGCCCACGCCCGCCATCGGGATGACGACCTGCACGCCGGGCTTGTTCGCGGCGGCGACCGCAGCTCCGCCACCTGCGGAGTGGCCCGAGACCGCGATGCGCGATGCGTCGATATGGCCGGCGAGAAATCCGAGGTCGCCGGCGGGTGCCTGGATCGCCGCGATCAGGTGATCGAGATTGGCCGATAGATCTTGCGCGGGTGCCGTACCGCCGCACGCCTGCGCGAGCAGGTCGCCGAGCTTGAGCCCGGGATGATCCGCCGCGACGACGATGAAGCCGCGACTCGCCCAGTGCGTCATGATGTGCAGCGACTGATGGCGAAACGATGCCGTGCCGTGGACGAACAGCACGGTCGGATACGGTCCGTGCGCGGCGTCGAGCGCCAGTCCGCGCGTGCAATCGCAGTCCTGCCATGGATTGTCGACATCGGAGATCTTCGCCGCTTCGGCCGGCGCCAGCTCGGCGCGGATGTCGTAGCGAGCGGGAGTCATGCCGACGTCCGAACCCGGCGTCGCTGGATACCAGACCTCGGTCAGGAGCCCATCGACCATCACCGTCTTCACGCCGACCGGCCACGGGCCCGGCGCGGCGAAGTCGGCGGGATTCGCGAGCAGCGTCGCGCCGGCGCAGCCAGCGATGGGGGTCCCGACCGGCGGTGAATCCACGGACGAGTCGTTCGCCGTCGTCGGGGACGAGCCGTGGTTTCCGCAAGCGACCAGTAAGGCGAGGCAAGTGAACGAGCGCATCGGGTCCCTCCTGCCGAGACGATGCGCCTGGACAGTAGATAGTTCTACTATCTAGTTTCTCAAATGCGATCGCAGCTAGCGAAGCGAGGCTCTCGCTGAGGTCCGGTCAGCGCGCCGAGGCGAGTCGCTCGGCCAGCTCGCGATGCTGGACGCTCCCGACGACACCGAGCCCGGGCGCGGGATGCTTCGCCTGGTTCGCGACATGCGCGCGCTTCATCGCCCGCACGCGATCTGCACTCTCGCCCATCCGGCGGCGCAGCTCGGAGTCGCCTTCCGCGGCCTTCACCAGCCCTTCTTCGGCGAGCCGCTGGTTGCCTTCATCGCAGCACAGCAGCACGACGTCGCAGCCGGCGCGAATCGCACCGACCGCCGCGCGATCGGCGCCCATGGTTGCCGCGATCGCCTTCATGTCGAGGTCATCCGAAACGATCACACCGCGGTAGCCGAGCTTGTCGCGCAACAGGCCCGTGATCACCTGCTCCGACAGCGTCGCCGGCACGCCGGCGTCGAGCGCGCCGAACACGACGTGGGCGGTCATCACCATCGGTAAGCCGGCCGCCGCCGCCGCTTTGAACGGCGCGAGCTCCACGTTCTCGAGCCGCGCCCAGTCGTGATCGATCCGCGGCAACGCGAGGTGCGAATCGGTATCGGTATCGCCGTGCCCTGGGAAGTGCTTGCCGCACGCGAGCACGCCGGCCGCATCCAGCCCGCGTGCGAACGCGAGCGCACGCCGCGTCACGGTCTCGGCAGTCGTCCCGAAGGCGCGATCGCCGATGATCGGATTCGCCGGGTTCGTATGAACATCCAGCACCGGCGCGAAATCGATATCGACGCCGACCGCGCGTAGCTCCTGCCCGACCGCCAGGCCGACGGCCTCCGCGGTGCGAACGTCGTCGGGCGCGCTCAACCGATCGTGCATCATCATCGGTGGCCAGAGCGTCGCCGGCGCACGCACGCGCGCGACTCGCCCACCCTCCTGATCGATCGCGATCAGCACCGGCGTGCCGTCGGGCGCCTTGCGATGCAGCTCGTGATTCAACGCGGCGAGCGCCGGGACATCCGCTACATCCTCGACGTAGCGGATGTTGCGCCGGAACAAGATCGCGACGCCGTAGGTGCCGGCGTCGAGTTGCTTCGCGAGCACCGCCGGCAACTCGGTGCCCTGAAAGCCGACCCACAGCAGTTGACCGACATCGTCGCGCACGCCGCGAGCGTACTACGGCGTGCACACCATCGTGTACGGCCCACCCCCCGTACACGTGGTCGTCGAGTCCGCGAGCTCGAGCTCGTAGCCGAACAGCTTTGGAGGCTGTCCTTGCTGCGTCAACGCGAAGTCGACTGCACCCACGAGCGCGCCTGGACCACCGGGGATAGCTCCATCCGGCCGCGAGACCCGCAACGCGAACGAGCTCGTCACGCCCGACGCGCTCTGCCCGAACGCGGTCTGCGCCGTCGCTGCGACCTTCGCCGTCCAGCCATCTCGCGTGCCGAGCACTGCGATCGTGCACGTCCCCCCTCCACTGCACAGTCCGTTCAAGCCGAGCGTCGCGTCGATCGCCGGCTGACACGGCGTCACGTTCTGGGACGTCGTGCCGTGCGAGAACGTCAACGTGCAGTGCCGGCATCCCGAGTCTGTCGGGGCCATCGCGCACACGCATTCGTTCGCGACCGAGCACGCGCCGGTCATCTGGGTCGCCTGGTCGCAGATCGCGACGCCGGTGTTCGGCGCGACACATGCGCCCGACATTCCGGTTGGCGAGCACGCCACGACCAAGTACGGCACGCCGCTGCAGCTCGTGTCCTCGCCGTTGCAGACCTCGCTCGCGCCGGCGTGAAATCGCGCGCGGGTGTCGTCGCAATCCTCGCTCGAGGCAGCGACCGCGACGGCCGAGCCATCGCAATCGAGGTCGAGCGCACGCGTCGTCGCATCGTCACCGTCGCCATCGGGCAGCAGCAACCGCAGCTCGGCGCCGGCGGCATCGCGCCAGACCACGCCCGAGCGAAACGTCGTCTGATCGGAACGGCCGCACGTCACCTGCATCGCATCGCCCGCCGAGACCGGTTTGGTGTCGACCACCTCGGCGAGCGCCTCGACCGCGATCGGATACTCGTTGACCTCGCCACGTTTGACCATGATCGGAGACGGCGCACCC
This sequence comes from Deltaproteobacteria bacterium, assembly GCA_040004535.1. Taxonomy (GTDB): domain Bacteria; phylum Myxococcota_A; class Polyangia; order Haliangiales; family Haliangiaceae; genus JABFXX01. The sequence continues at coordinate 10,226 of JBDUAS010000063.1, read as the reverse complement.
GTCGCGTCTGCCTCGTACGTCCCCACGCCGACCAGCTGGTGGTCCGCGTCGTAGAGCAGCACGAACGGGATGAACGTCGTCTCCGCGACCTGCGGGTTCGGTTCGACGAGCACGCGAAACCCGTCGACCTTGTCGATCGATCCAGACGCATTCGCCGCCGTCCGCTGCAAGTAGTAAGTGACCGTCTCCGCCTCGAACGCGGTCGGTGACACGCGCTGGTTGCCGATCACCGGGACCAGGTCGCTGCTCGCCAGCACGATCTCGTACGAGCTGGCGTTCGCCGGCCCACCCGACGCCGACAGCACGAGGTTCGCGCCTTGTTCGCTACACCCGGTCGCCAGCAAGCAAACGATCAGCGCCTTCATGAGGTGATCGTACTGCCAACCTCGTGCCGAGCCGGACTTCGCGCCGACGCTGGCTTGCACATGTAGGTGTGCGCTGCGCCGCGATCAGCGTTGGCGGCCCGAGGGCGGACTGATCGCGGCGTGTCGGCGCGAAGCGCCGATCCCCACGCCCGAGGCCCCGCGGACGGGCTAGCGGGGAAAGCTCGTCGCTTCGCCCGCCAGCTCGAGGCGCTGGGGCTGCGCGGTCGCCGTGAAGATCACGATCGTCCGCACCGTCGCGAACTCGAGCGCGACGACGAGCTCGCGCCGGCCATCGCCGTCGAGATCGACGACACCGAGCACGTCCGCCGTGACGACGGATTTCGGATCGACCTGCTTGCCGGTCTCCGCCGCGGCGAGGAGCTTGATGCCGTACACCGTGAACGCCGGCGTGCACGCCGCGGTCGAGGTCGGTGCCGCGCTCCACTCGGCCGCGGGGGCGCGCGTGCCGTCGAGGATCCCGGCGAGCGGGAACGATTCGATCCGGCCGTCGCCATCGATATCGACCGCGAGCATGTCGCCCGACACGCACGCGCCGCCGGTCACGAACGTCGGGGTCTCCGCCGGCTCGTCGGGATGCGTGACCTCGCCGACCGCGATCCCGCAACCGCGCGTCGCCGCGGTGCACTTCGCATCCTCCGCGCGGGTCACGATCTCGCCGGCCTTGGGCTTCGCGATCGCGCTCGCACCGACGGTGCACGGCGACGCGCCCGCGTACGCGCCCGCGGCGACTTGCTGGGGCAGCCCGACGTCGACGACCCCCATCGTGTCGAACGCACCTGCGAGCTTGCCGTCGCTGCCGAACACCACGAACCGCGGAACGCTGCCGCGCTCGACCGCTGCCGTCAGGTCCGTCGCGTTGTCGGTCCAGCCGACGTTGCGCATCACGAGCGGCGCGACGGCCGGGCGTCCACCCGCCCCTTGGGGACACATCTCACCGAGCATGACCTGGCGGCCACCCATGCCGCGAGGCCTGGTGACCGGCGTTCGCAAAACGCCGACCGGTTCTGCGGGTGGTGCGGCGCCGGTCTTCACCGACGGTCCGCACGCATTCACGGCCGAGATCAGCAAAGCCCAGGCAACGCGGCGCGCTGCCACACGGTCTAGAGCCATCGAGTCACCATAGCTCGTCAGATCGCGCGGCCGCCAATTATGGATGTCCGCGAATTGACCCCACTCGGCGTGGTGCCTATAGTCCGCCCACTTTTCGCGATGCTCCAAAAAACCTCGACTTTTTCATGCGTTACTTAGCCAAGACGTTTTTTCTAAGCATCGTGTGCCTCGTCGTCCTGGGGGACGTTGCCTCCGCCCAGATGGGTGGCGGCATGCCGATGGGCGGCTCGCCCGGCGGCGGTGGCATGCAGCCCTCCGGTGACGAGAAGAAGGAAGGCGTCGCGGAGGCCGCGCCCAAGACGCCCGGCCTGCTGCCGACGACGCCCGCGTTGCCGCCGCCGAAAGGCCGCCGCAAGCGCTGGAAGCTGTTCGAGCTGGAAGGCTACTTCCGGATGCGGACCGACTGGTTCAAGAACTTCAACGAGGGCTTCCTCGATGAAGACTCGATCGGTGGCGCTCCGTTCCCGCGCGCGCTGTCTTGCAACTCGACCACCGTCGGTCATCCGTGCGACGACACGCTGTCGAGCGCGAACATGCGGCTGCGCCTCGAGCCGGTGTTCAACATCGACGAAGAGACCTCGGTCCATGTTCAGGCCGACGTCTATGACAACCTGGTCCTCGGCTCGACGCCGACGAACCAGAGCCTCGCGGGCGGTTACACCGCGACGAATCGGCCGCCGCTCGGCGCGTTCGGCGACGGCACCCAGGGTCCCGTGATAAACGGCGTCAACAGCGACCGCGACGCGATCGTCTTGAAGCGCGCGTGGGCCGAGGTCGGCGTACCGCTCGGCGTGTTGAAGGCCGGCCGCATGCCGAACCACTGGGGTATGGGCATCAAGCACAACGGCGGCGGCAAGGATCCGATCAGCGGCGACTACAACTACAACGGCGATTACGGCGACAGCGTCGATCGCGTGAGCTTCTCCGCGCAGATTCCCGGCACCAGCCTGCGCGCGATGATCGCGTCGGACTGGGACTCGACGCGCCTCGTGTCGAACCAGACGAGCGCCAACAAAGGTCACGAGGGCCATCCGTTCGATCTCGACGACAATGACGACGCGAACGGTTGGGTCGGCGTGATCTCCAAGATGGACGATCCGCAGGACTTCAAGGACGCGGTGGAGCGCGGCGAGACCGCTCTCAACTACGGCGCGTACTTCGAGTACAAGACCCAGGACTGGGACTACGACCTGACCGGCACGACGTACACGCTCGGTGGCACGTTCGATCCCGCGAAGTTCGTCCCGCGCGGCCTCAAGACGTACTCGCCCGATCTGTGGGGCAAGCTCGCGTTCGGCGATCACATGTTCGAGGGCGAGGTCGTCGGCCAGTTCGGTACGGTCAGCTCGTTGTCCGATCAGGGCATTCAATCGAGCTCGACGATCCGCAAGTTCGGCGGCGTCGGCCGCTACACGTGGAAGGGCGTCGAGGGCAAGTTGCGGCTCGGCCTCGAGGGCGGCTTCGCGACCGGCGATCAGTGGGACAACACGGTCCAGGGCAACACGAACATCGCGTACGCGAACCAGCTCGGCGATCCGAGCGTATGCAACCCGACCCACTCGTGCACGCTGACCGCGTTCATGTTCAACCGCGATTATCAGGTCGACTTGATCCTGTGGCACGAGCTCTACGGCGCGGTCACGAACGCGGCGTACGGGAAGCCGTTCCTGCAGTACGACATCACCAAGACGATCATGTTCAAGGTCTCGAACGTGACGTCGTTCGCACTGAAGCCGGTCTCGACGCCCGGCAACGCCCGGGTGTACGGCACCGAGTTCGACGGTGACATCGGTTACAACGGCAACCACATCTTCGCGGGCATCTCCTACGGCATCCTGTTCCCGTTCGGTGCGATGGCCCACCCTGCTTCCGACCCCTTGAACCCGTCGACGACCGGCCTCGGCTACGGCACCGACGCGGCCGGGCAATCGAACGCGCTCGGCGATGCAGGGACGTCGCACACGATTCAATCGCGGCTCGTCCTCACGTTCTGATATAGCTCTTGGCGTGAAAGCGCTGGCGTGGCTCGGCCTTGCGCTCGTGGTCGGATCCGGACTCGGATGCGGTCACGATCCGCACGGCACGAATCCCGACGCGCCGCCGGGCAGCGATGGCGATGCACCACCGGCGAGCACGCCGCGCGGCCACAGCTCGTCGATCGCGGTGTCGGCGAATGGCCTGCAGTTCTTCGTCGTCAACGCGGACAACGACTCGATCTCGATCGGGACCGCAGGACAGCTCGACGTGCCTCCTCGAGCAGTCGAGGTCCCGCTCGGCCCGACGCCCGCGGTCGATGGCAGCGGTGCCTTCATCCCTGCGGTGATGCCGCGCGCTCTCGCGATCGCTGCGGACGAGGCGAGCGTGCTCGTCAGCGGAGAGCGCTCGGGCCGCGTATATCGCGTCGCGGTCGCCGACCACGCGGTCACGTCGAGCGGCGTGATCTGCAGCGAGCCGATCGGCGTGCTCGCGGCGAGCGATGCCGTGTACGTCGCGTGCTCGAACGATCGCGCGGTCGTGAAGCTCGATCTCTCGCTCTCCGAGGTCGCACGCGTATCGCTCGATTCGCCGCCGTGGGGCCTCGCATGGGCGCCAGATGGATCACTCGTCGCGTCGCTGTTCTATGGCCCCGGCGCGGTCGCACTCGATCCGGCGACGCTCGCGATCCGCGCGCACTGGGACGTGCCGGCGGTCGCACCGCGTGGGGATGCCCGCCTGGCGCACGGCTCGCCGCGTGGGTTCTACGATGTCGCCGCGCGCCCCGGCACGCAGGAGATGTGGCTGATCCACGAGCTGCTCGGCATCGACACGCCGCAGCCCGCACTCGACTTCGAGCGCACCGCGTTCCCGGCGATCTCGATCGTCACGGCCGGCACCGTCGCGACCACGCTGTCGACCGACGCGCAGGATGTTGCCGGGATCGATGGCTCGTTCGGCGACGTCGTGTCGGGGCCGCACGCGATCGAGTTCACGCACGACGGCGCGTACGCGCTCGTGCTCGATACAAACAGCGAGGACATCCTCGTGGTCGGCGGCAATCGCGTCGAGGCCGGGCTCGTGCGGCCGTTGCCGGGTCACATGCCGGAAGGCCTCGCGATCTCTCCGGACGACCGGCTCGTGTATGTCGACGAGCGCAATACCGGTGACGTCGCGGTCTTCGCGGTCACCCGTACGGCGACGGGCATTTCGCTCGCGCTGCAAGACGCGCCGATCGCGCGCTACACGACCGACCCGATGCCGGCGCAGCTGCGGTTCGGCCAGCACCTGTTCTACTCGGCGAACAGCGACGAGTATCCGGTCACCCAGAACCACTGGATCGCGTGCGCGACGTGCCACATGGAGGGCCGCAGCGACGAGGTCACGTGGTTGTTCGCGCAGGGCCCGCGCGATACGCCGTCGAACGCCGGCGGCATGCTCGGCACCGGCTTCCTGTTCCGCACCGCCGATCGCACGCAGGTCCAGGACTACTGGCACACCGTCAACATCGAACAGGGCGGCTCGTTCGAGCCAGCCGCGCAGGCGACGCTGTTGGACGCGATCGAGGCGTACGTCGACCACGCGATCCCGCTGCCGATTCCGGCGACGACGGATCCGGTCAAGGTCGCGCGCGGAGCGACGCTGTTCGCGAGCAGCACGGTCGGGTGCTCGCGCTGTCACGCCGGCCCGCAGTTCACCGACTCCGGCAGCGGCAACCCGACGCTCGATCTCGGCGGCACGGTCGTGCTGCACGATGTCGGCACGTGCAACGCGGCCGACGTCGCGCACCAGGACCTCGCCGGTCATCCGCGCGCTGCCTGTCAGTTCGATACGCCGTCGCTGAACGGCGTGTGGTCGGCACCGCCGTACTTCCACGATGGCCGCGCCACGACGCTGCACGATGCCCTCGAGATGACGCGCGGCATGATGGGCGACATCACGAGCCTGTCCGCCGACGACGAAGATGCGCTCGTCGAGTACCTGAGGTCGTTGTAGGCGTGAGGCTCGCCGTGCTCGCGGTGGCGACCACGTGCGCGTGCAGCGTCGATCCCGCGCGGACCCCCGACGCCGCGGCGATCGGTCCGGACGCGTTCGTCGCGTGTACGGCGACGTTCACCGGCAACTTCGCCGAGGTCGCGACGACCGCCACGGCGTGCGCGGGCGCGAGTGGCGCGCAGCTGGCGCTGACGATTCCATCGACGAAGCTTCGCGCACCGCTGACGGTGACCCTCGCGATCGCGCCGGCAGCAGGCGATTTCTCGTCGGAGACGACCGCGATGTGGAGCGCGACCGCGACCCGCATGATCGGTCACGACACGTGCGTGCTCGACGCCGGCGATCAGGTCGTGCCGCATGGCAGCTTCACGCTGCATCTGACGAGCGCGGATCACGGCACGCTCCTGCTCGATCAGCCGGTGCGCGCGACCATGTTCTCGGCGTGTGGCACGACGCTCACCGAACATGTCGAGGTCGCGTTTTGAAGCGGCTCGCGATCTTCGGCGTGCTCGCCGCTTGCGGCACGCCCCCGCCTCTCACCCCTGATGGAGGTGGTGGCGATGCGCCGCCCGGCGATGCCCGGACCTATGACGTCGCGATCACGGCGACCGTCGACAGCACGCGGTTTGTCGTGCGCGAGCACATGCTCGCGGCTGGCGAGATGCAGATCAGCGGCGAGCCGCTCGCCGAGACGATGGGCCGCCACCTCGGCGGCTACAGCCGCGACGTGCTGCCGCCGGATCTCTACAACGACGCAGCGCTCGCCGTGTCGTGGATCGACCTTCCAGGGTTCTCGACCGCGGTCGAGTCGTACGAATACTCGAAGCAACCGATGAACTTCCTCGCATTCGAGTCGGGCGCCGGCACCGCATTGTCGCACGCGGCCCACGTGCCGGATCTCGCGGCCGCGATCCAGCACTTCGCGGAGGCCTCCGGTGCTGCCGGCAAGTGGGTGTTTCCGGCCGGCACGTATCCGGTCAACAACCCGCTCGGCAACGCCAATCCGAGCGGCAACGGCAAGCCGGCGAACAATCCGCTCGGCTGGCCCGGGATCTGGCCGACGAACCACGTATTCGCGAGCTTCGATCCCGCGATCGCACCGACGAGTGATTTCGCACAGCGCTGCTCGATCAGCTCCGACGACAGTCCGCAGGGCGCGGGTACGCGCGAGCTCGTCGCCGATTACGAATGCGAAGCGACCACGTTGCACCTGGCCGACCGCGCCGCGCAGATCGATCCGACGATCACGCCGGGCAGCGACGGGTTCGCGACCTGGAAGTACGGACTCTGGGCGATCAACTACCTCCAGGTCATGCACGACGATCAGGAGGCTCCGATCCATGCGGTCGCCGCTGCGGACGTCGCGAAGGTCGGCACCGCGGGGTTCGGCGTCTACGTCGGGGCGAGCTTCATCGAAGGCTTCCAGGCCGCGATGTTCGTGCTCGAGAGCGACGCGCGCGCCGATGATTGGCTCGCCCGGCTATCGACCGCCGATGGCGCGACGCTGTCGGGGTTTCCATCGACGAATGCGGCACTCGCGTACGACTTCACGGCGGCACCGCGGTGGTTTCCGGGCCGGATCGCGGTGACCGAGACCCCAGGTAGCGACGGGTTCCCGGTGCCGGCGTACGCGCTGGCCTCGGCGGATAGCGAGCTGCTCGATCAGATCGGCGTCGCCATGGGCTATGCGGAGCTGTTCGCACTCACCGACCACGCCAACGTGGATCTGGGTGGGAGCCAGACCGTGCGGGTGTACTTCGACGGCGATCCGTTCGCCGATGACGATCAGCTCGCGGATGGAGACGACACCGTCCACGACCGCGCGCTCGCGATGATCCGGGTCGCCGTGATGAACGTGGCGCGCATGCACGCGACCAGCGACGGCGTCCTCGTCGATCATGTCGGCCTCCAGGGCACGACGACCACGCGCGGCCACACGGTCGCGATGACCTCGACCGCATACGCGGTGATCGGGCTGCGCACCGTGCTGCGCTCGCTCGGCAGTCAGCTCGAGCTGTATTCGAACAACACGCCGGATGCCGCGACCACCGGCGCGCTCGACCCGCTGCCGATCCACGATCCGAGCGACGCGACGCGCACGTTCGGAGGGCTCGTCCGCGCGATGATCCACGCACAGGCCGAGCTGTTGTTCGACCACCTGACCGACGCGACCGGCCGCGCGTACTCGGGCTGGGATACCGCGGCGGGACAGCCGATCGACCAGACCGACTCGCTCGACGCGCACACCGCCGCGATCCGCGGCCTGTTCGCGAGCTACCTCGCGACCGGCGACACCAAGTATCGCGACCGCGCGCTCGCCGTGTGGTCACGGCTGGAGGCCACGTTCTACGACGCCGGCGCGCGCGTGTACCGGACCGAGCCGGTCACCGCGGATCTCGTCTACACCGTGACGTACACGCCGCTCCGGTTCGCGCTGGTCCAGAGCGCGCTGCGCGACATGTACGAGCTGATCGCGACCCGCCCCGGCGGCGAGGCGCTGGTGCCAACGCTCGAGCAGCGGATCGCGCGGCTCGACAAGCTCGTGCTGAACGGCTGGGACGATCGCGACCGCGATCAGAAGCCCACCGTGACCGAGTGCGTGCGGTTCGACGGCGTCCACGTCGCGCTCGGTGGCCTGCAGATGGCAGAGCGCGCGCTGACCGGCGAGACCGGGCGCGCCACCGACGAGGCAGGCGTGGGCCCGCCGAGCATCGATCGCGATGCCGATTGCGTCCCCGAGATCGACGACGCGAAGGCGCCGGCCGCACTCGCCGACGCGGTCACGTTCACGGTCACGCGAACCGCCCACTGACGGACAGATCAGAGGTAGTTGATCGCGGTGGTCAGGCGGTCGACCGCGATCAGCTCGAGGCCCGAGCGATCGCTGATCCGCTTCACGTTCTGGGCGGGAACCAGCGCGCGCTGGAACCCGAGCCGCGCGGCCTCGGCGAGGCGCTGCTCGCACAACGTGACGGCGCGGATCTCGCCGGCGAGGCCGAGCTCGCCGAACATCACGGTGCGCGCATCGATCGCGCGGCCACGCGCGGAGGATGCGATCGCGCAGGCGATGCCGAGATCGATCGCGGGCTCGGTCAACTTGAGCCCGCCGGCGACGTTGACGAACACGTCGCGGTCGAGCACGTCGCATGCGGCGCGCTGGGCGAGCACGGCGAGCAGCAGCGACACGCGATTGCCGTCGACGCCCGCCGCGGTGCGCCGGCCGATACCGGCCGTGGCAGGTGCGACGAGCGCCTGGATCTCGACGAGCAAGGGCCGCGAGCCGTCCGCCGAGGCGACGACGACCGAGCCCGGCGCGCCGATCGGGCGCTCGGCGAGGAGGTGCGCGGAGGGGTTCGGAACCTCCGCCATGCCCACCCCTGCCATCTCGAACACGCCGATCTCCTGGGTCGAGCCGAACCGGTTCTTGTGCGCGCGCAGGATCCGGTACGGACCGCCATCGCCTTCGAGCTGGAGCACGACATCGACGAGGTGCTCGAGCGTCTTGGGGCCGGCGAGCCCGCCGTCCTTCGTGACATGGCCGACGATCACGACCGGCGTGCCCGTGGTCTTCGCGTACTGGACGAGCCGGCTCGCGCACTCGCGGACCTGTGCGAGCGAGCCCGGGATCGAATCGAGCGCGGGCGTGTAGACCGTCTGGATCGAATCGACCGCGAGCACGGCCGGGCGCGCGGCGTGCGCATGCGCGATGATCTTCTCGACGTCGGTCTCGGCGACGAGCGCGATCGCATCCTTGGCGGCACCGACGCGGCGTGCGCGCATCGCCGTTTGTGCGACGGACTCCTCGCCCGTCGCGTAGAGCACGCGGCCGCGGTCGGACAGCCCGGCAAGCGCCTGGATCAACAGCGTCGACTTGCCGACGCCCGGATCGCCGCCGAGCAGGACCGCCGAACCGGCGACGAAGCCACCGCCGAGCACGCGATCGAGCTCGCCGATGCCGGCGGCCAGCCGCGTCCCGCTGATCTCGACAACCTCGGTGATCGGCTGCGGACCAGCTCCGAGCGCGACGCCGGTCGAGCTCGGCCGCGGCGCCTCGGTCGCGGCAAACTCCTCGACGAGCGAGTTCCACTCCTGGCAGGCCGGGCACCGCCCGCACCACTTGGTCTCCTGGTGACCGCACCCGCCGCACACGTAGACGCTCTTCGGCGCCTTGACGGCTCTGATCTTGGCCACAGCAGGTCGTACCACCAGGGTCTGACGGTCACGGGCAGTAGCCAACGTTGTTCCACAGCAACGCGCGGCAGACGTTGTCGCCGCAGTAGCCGACGTTGTTCCACAGCACGGCGCGGCAATCGTTGTCGTCGCAGTAGCCGACGTCGTTCCACACGAACGCACGGCAATCATTGTCGTCGCAGTAACCGGCGTTGCTCCACAGCACCGCTCGGCAGTCGTTGTCCTCGCAGTAGCCGACATTGTTCCAGAGCAGCGCACGGCAATCGTTCGTGTCGCAGTCGCCGACGTTGTCGAACAGTGCAGCGCGGCACGTGTTGCCGGACGCACCTGTCAGGACGAACCAATCACGGAGGTCGCGCGTTCCAGCGTCGGTGCCGCCGGCATTCATCGCCGCATCCACGCCGGCATCCAGATCTGGAGCGGCATCGGCATCGGGACCGGCATCGGCATCGGTACCGGGACCGGCATCGGGACCGGCATCGGCATCGGGACCGGTATCGGTATCGGCATCGGTATCGGCATCGGCATCGGCATCGGCATCGGCATCGGCACCGGCATCGGCATCGGCAT
>JBDUAS010000062.1:0-29902 GCA_040004535.1 Deltaproteobacteria bacterium | reverse complement strand
CAACCGCGAGCAGCACTGCGAGATTCCGTTCACGCGCGGCCGCGATATCGACGCGTACAGCGGCTTCTACTTCGTACGCGCCAGCCCATAGATCTCACCGGCCGGCGACGTCGTGACCAGCGTCGCGTGTGCGGCGAGCCAGTGCGCGAGCTCGGGGTCGAGCGGCTTCTGGTGAACGTGGACGTAGAACCGCGCGCCGCGCGCGGCGGCATCGGCGACCGGGGACGCGCCGGCGAGGTCGTTCGGCAGGACCCAGCCCTTCGTGCGCGACAGATAGAACACGCGCGGGTCCTCGAAGTTGTTCGCGGTGTGCCACTCGGTGTTGAAGCCCTCCGCGCGGGCGCGCACGACGACGAGCGTGCCCGGTCGTGCGAGCGCTGCGAGCCGAGCGCCGAGCGTGGTCTCGGGCTCGGGCCGCAACGCGTGCAGGAAGTGGAGGCTTCGCGCGCCGAGCGCGAGCGAGCACGCGGCGGCGATCGCGAGCACGATCCGCGGGCGGCCGAGCCGGGCCGCGGCGGCCGCGACGAGCCATCCGCCGAGCACGACGTGCGGCAGGTGGTAATGCGTGCCGAACGTGCCCGACGTGTAGCGCAGCGCGATCAGGACGAGGAGCGCCGCGCCGAGGGCGAGCGCGTAGTGTGCGGGCTCGAGTGCGCGCCGCCACGCGAGGTAGATCGCTGCGGGGACCGCGAGCACGCCGACGCCCCACTGGATGCCGTAGCGCGCGAGCCCGGTCCAGGTCTCGGGATCCTTCAGCATCGCGGCAGCGGGGAGCTTGCTGTCGCCGCCCGAGAGGACGCCGAACGTGTTGCCGTACGTCACGTACAGCGTGCGCGCGTAGGCGAGGTACGCGATCACGACCGCGACCACGATCGCCCAGCCGAGCCACAGGCGGGGCGAGCGCAATCGGTGAGCGAACGCAGCCAGCACGAATTGCGCGATGCCGAGCTCGAGCGTCGTCGGCTTGACCAGGCCGGCGAGCGCGGTCGCGGCGATCCACACGGCGAGCATGCGGCGCGATGGCGCTTCGAGATCCGCGAGGAACGCGAGCCAGCCGATCACGAACAGCAAGAGCGCGAGCGAGTCGGGTTGGATCGACGTCGCGATCGCGAGCGTGCCCTGATGGCCGAGCAGCGCGAGCAACGCGACCAGGCCGGCGGGCTCGCCGTAGCGGCGGGCGAGGGCCGCGGCGAGGAGCGCGAGCGCGAACGCCGTGCATGCCAGGGACAGCAGCTGCCCGGGCCACTCGGACACGCCGGCGACGGCCATCGTCGCGGCGATCAGCGCGGGATAGAGCTGCGCCTCGGTCTCGACGAAGCCGGGCCCGTCGCCGCGCCAATCGATCCGCGGGTGCAATGGCGTGAAGCCCTCCTCGACGAAGTTGCGCGCGATCGCCTGGGTGTCGGCCTGGCGCCAACCCATCCAGTCGTCGGTGATCTGCGCCGGCCTGCGCAGCGCGACGACCACGACGCACCACGCGATCAGCGCGAGCGCCGCGGCCGTCCGGATCACGACTTGGAGCCGGGGATCAGCGACGTCAACCAGCGCTGCAACCGACCGGTCGGCGGCGGCGGCGGCTTCGGTGCTTCCGGCGGCCGTGCATCGTACTCGCGCGCGATCTGCTCGAGCGTCTGGAAGATGAACGCGCGCGGACTGATCCGCTTGCCGGTACGCGCTTCGAGCTTCGCGATCGCCTGCATGATCAACAACGAGTGACCGCCGAGGTCGAGGAAGTTATCGGCGATGCTGATCCGCTCGACCCGCAACAACTCGCGCCACACGGTCGCGACGAGCTCCTCGGCGTGAGTGCGTGGCCCGCGATAGCTCGCGGTCGACTCGACGAGCGTGGTCTGCGGCGCCGGCAGTGCGCGCCGATCGACCTTGCCGTTCGGCGTCAGCGGGAACGCCTCGAGCGTCACGAACACCGCGGGCACCATGTAGTCGGGCAAGGACTTGCGGAGGTGCTCGCGTAGCGCGGCCGGGGAAGGCACCGCGTTCGCGGCCTTCGGGATCACGTAGCCGACGAGCCGTTGCTCGCCACCGGGACCCGGTTGCGCGACGACGACCGCGCCGGCGAGCGCGGAGTGACGTGCGAGCACGACCTCGATCTCGCCGAGCTCGATGCGATAGCCGCGAACCTTGACCTGGAAGTCGGTGCGGCCGAGGTGCACGAGCTCGCCGTCGGCGCGCCAGCGTGCGAGGTCGCCGGTACGATACACGCGCGCGTTCGGGCGGCCCGAGTACATATCGGGGATGAACCGCTCCGCGGTCAGCTCGCCGCGGCCGTGATAGCCGAGCGCGACCCCATCGCCGCCGATGCACAGCTCGCCCGGCACGCCGATCGGCGCGAGGTCACCATGATCGTCGACGATCCATACCTCGGTGTTATCGATCGGCGTTCCGATCGTGACTCCACCGCGGCCCGCTTCGATCCGCGCGCACGTCGACCACACCGTGGTCTCGGTCGGGCCGTACATGTTCCACAGCTGGCCCGTGCGGGAGAGCAGCGCCTCGGCGAGCTCCGGCGGCAGCGCTTCACCGCCGCACAGCGCCTTGAACGCCGCGCCGCCGCGCCAGCCGGCCTCCACGAGCATCCGCCACGTCGCGGGCGTCGCTTGCATCACGGTCGCCTTGTGCTGCTCGAGCAGGCCACGCAGCGCGTTGCCATCGGTCGCCTGCTCGCGGGTCGCGAGCACGATCTCGGCACCGCACGCGAGTGGCAACATCAGCTCGAGCACCGCGATGTCGAACGACAGCGTCGTCACGGCGACGAGCCGATCCGACTCGGCGAGGCCGGGCCGCTGCTGCATCGCCGCGAGGAAGTTCGCGACCGCACGATGCGGGACCTCGACGCCCTTCGGCGTGCCGGTCGAGCCCGACGTGTAGATCAAGTACGCCGCCGCGTCGGGCTTCGCGGTCACCTTCGGCACGGCACCGGCGCGCAGATCTGCCGGGCGCAGGATCTTCGCGTGGGTGAGCTCGCTGTCGGAGACGTCGCTGATCACGACCTTCGCGTGCGCATCCTCGAGCATGAACGCGAGGCGTGGCGCCGGGAAGCTCGGATCGAGCGGTAAGTACGTCGAACCGGTGGCGAGCGTGCCGAGTAGCGCCGCGAGCATGAACGGCGTGCGCTCGACGTGGAGCCCGACGACATCGCCGGGACCGACGCCGCGCGCCGCGAGCGTGGCCGCGACCTTGTCGCGCTCCGCGGCGAGCTCCGCGTAGGTCACGGTCTTGCCGAGATGACGGATCGCCGGCCGATCGCCGCGCGCGCCGAGCTCGGCGAACAACGCGACGAGGTTCGCATCGGCCGCGAGCGGCCGCTTCGTCGCGTTCCACGCCGCGATCTGCGTGCGCTCCTCCACGGTCACCGCGAACAGCTCGCGCAACGGACGGTCCGGATGCTGCGCGATCGCTTCCGCGAGCGCGAGGTAGCGGCGGCGCCAGCGCGCGGCCGTGTCCTCGGTGATGATGTCGGTGTTGTAGTTGAGGCCGCCGACGACACCGTCGACCCCGTCGAGGAACCACAGCGCGACATCTTGCGCCGCCGATGGTTGGAACACCGGTACGTTGTGGTGCTCGAGGTCACCCCAGCGCGTCGGGCGTTGCCGCGCGTCTTGATACGAGAAGAACGCCTGATAGATCGGGAACCGGCTCTCGTCGCGCTTCGAGTCGAGCACGCGAACGAGGTGCTCGAACGGCACGTCTTGCGCTCCGAACGCTTCGACGGTCTCGGCGCGGATCTGGCGGAGCAGCTCGAGGAACGTCGCGTTCGCGTCGACGCGCAGGCGCAGCGGCAGCGCGTTGACGAAGAAGCCCATCACTTGCTCGATCTCGGGGACCGCGCGGCCGCGGACCGGCGTGCCGACGATGATCTCGGACTGCCGGGTCAGCTGGTGAAGGAGGGCAGTCCACGCGCCGAGCAGCGTCATGAACAAGGTGGCGCCTTCTTGCAGACCGACCGCGCGTAGCTTCGCCGCGGTCGCCGCCGGCAGCTTCAACCATTCGGTCGCACCTTCGCCGGTTTGCATCGGCGGGCGCTGCCGATCGACGGGCAGGTCCAGTGCGTCGGGAGCGCCGGCGAGCTTGCCTTTCCAGTGCTCGAGCTGGCGCGCGAGCTCGGGCCCGCTCATCCAGTCGCGATGCCACGCGGCGAAGTCGCCGTACGTCACGGTCGGGGCCGGGCGGTCGGTGCCGCCGTACAGCGCGGTCATCTCCTCGTAGAACACGTCGAACGACCAGCCGTCCCAGATGATGTGGTGCGGCATGAAGTAGAGGACGTGATGAGCGGCCCCGAGCTTGTACAGCTTCACGCGCCACAACGGCCCGCGCCCGAGATCGAACGGCAGTGCGATGTCGGCTTCCATCCGGCGCGCGAGCTCCGCCTCGGGCTGCGCCGTCCCGCTGAGATCCTCGAACGGCAAGGTCGTATCGACGTGGGCCGCGACGATCTGGGCGGCCGCATCGCCGACCGTACCGATCGACGTGCGCAGGATCGTCTGGCGTTCGACGAGCTGGGTGAACGCGCGGCCGAGCTTCGCGACATCGAGCGCGCCGTGCAGGCGGTGCGCGGACGGCACGTGGAACACGGTCTTGCCGAGCTGGAGCTGCTCGAGGTACCAGACCCGCTGCTGCATCAGCGACAGCGGCGCGGTCGAGCTCTGCGCGAGATGCGGGATCGTAGGCGGTGCATCCGCACTGCGCGCCTTCGCTCCATCGATCCAGCTCGCGAGGCTCGCGACGGTCGGGTGCTCGAAGCCCGCGCGCATCGGCACGACGCGGCCGAGCGTGCGCGACAGCTTCGTCGTCATCTGCGCGACGAGCAGCGAATGGCCGCCGAGCGCGAAGAAGTCGTCGAGCACGGACAGGCGGGGCAGCGCGAGCGCTTCCATGTACGCGGCCGCGACGACCTCTTCGCTCGGTGTCCGCGGTGTGACGGTCGTGCCCTGGTGCGCGAGGGCTGGACCCGACGGAGCCGGCAGCGCCTTGCGATCGACCTTGCCGTTCGGGGTCAGCGGCAGTGCCGCGAGCGTGACGAACCGCGCGGGGATCATGTAGTCGGGCAACGTCTCGGCGAGGTGCGCGCGCAGCGCTTCGTCGGTCGGTGCGCCATCGCGCGCGACGATGTAACCGACGAGCCGGACGTCGCCGGCGCGATCTTCGCGCGTGGTCACCGAGGCCTGCGCGATCGCGGGATGACGCGCGAGCGCGGTCTCGATCTCGCCGAGCTCGATGCGATAGCCGCGGACCTTGACCTGGAAGTCGGTGCGGCCGAGGCACTCGATCGTACCGTCACTCCGCCAGCGGCCGAGGTCACCGGTGCGATACATCCGCGCATTCGGATCGAGCTGATACGGATCGGCGACGAACTTTTCCGTGGTCAGCTCGGGGCGATCGAGATAGCCCTGGGTGACGCCATCGCCCGCGATGAACAGCTCGCCGACGACGCCGATCGGCAGCGCCTGGAGCTCGCTATCGAGCACGTGGATCTGGGTGTTCGCGATCGGGGTGCCGATCGAGATCGCGCGGCCCGCGGTGACGCGATCACACGTCGACCACACCGTGGTCTCGGTCGGACCGTACATGTTCCACAGCTCGCCGGTGCGCTCGACGAGCGCGCTCGCGAGCTCGCCCGGCAGAGGCTCGCCGCCGCACAGGGCGCGGAAGTCCTTCGCGCCGCGCCAGCCCGCTTCGATCAACAGCCGCCAGGTCGCGGGCGTCGCCTGCATCACGGTCGCGTGGTGCTGGTCGAGCAAGCGGCGGAGCGCCTCGCCGTCGGTCGCCTCATCACGCGTCGCGATCACGACGTGCGCACCGGTCGCGGCCGGCAGGATCAGCTCGAGCACCGCGATATCGAACGACAGCGTGGTCACCGCGACCAGCTTGTCGTCCTCGCTGAAGCCCGGCCTCGCGCGCATCGCGCCGAGGAAGTTGACGACCGCGCGATGCGGGACGCGCACGCCCTTCGGCTTGCCCGTCGAGCCCGACGTGTAGATCACGTAGGCGGTGTCCTGCGCGCTCGCCGACACTGGATGATGATCGCCGTCGTACGTCGCCGGTGCATCCTCGAGGATGACGACCGGCACGCGGCCGATCACCGATGCGGACGCTTGCGCGATCGCGCTGGTCGTCACGATCGCGGCGACACGCGCATCTTCGACCATGAAGCGCAGGCGCTCGGTCGGGAAGCTCGGATCGAGTGGCACGTACGTCGCGCCCGCGGCGAGCGCACCGAACAGCGACGGCACGAGATCGAGCTCGCGATCGACCAGGAGGCCGACTCGGTCGCCGGCGCGCACCCCGGTCGCGCGGATCTCTCCCGCGATCGCCTCGGCGCGTTGCGCGAGTGCGCGATACGTCAGCGTCTTGCCTTTCGCGGTCACCGCGATCCGCTCGGGTACGCGCCGCGCGGTCGCGAACATCAGCTCTTCGATGCGGGTCGCGCGCGGATAGTCGGCCTCGGTCCGGTTCCACGCGGCGAGCTGGCGACGATCGTCTTCGGAGACGAGCGGCAGCTTGCCGAGCGGCGTCGTCGGATCGGTGACCGCGGCGCGTAACAACACTTCGAACGAGGCGAGCCAGCGCCGCACGGTCGCGGCGTCGAACAGATCCTGGTTGTACTGGCACTCGATGCGGAGGCCGTTGCCGGTATCCACCGCGTTGATGAACAGCTCGAACGTCTCGTGGATCCGCGCGTTCGATGCGAGCTCGAGCGAGATGCCCGGCATGCCGTGGCCCTCGGATGCGAGCGCCTGATCGATGTTGAAGATCACCGCGATCAGCGGCAGCCGGCTCGGATCGCGCGCGATCGGTAGCATCTGGAGCACGCGCCCGAACGTGACGTCCTGGTGATCGTACGCGTCGAGCATCGTCCGGCGCGACGCGGCGACGTGCTCCGCGAACGTGTCGGTGCGCTGGAGCTGGTTGCGCAGCGGCAGCATGTTGACCGCGTGACCGACGAGGCCCTCGAGCCCGGCGGATGCCTGGCCCGCGGCCGGTACTCCGACGACGACATCCGTCGCACCGGTGATCCGGTGGAGCAGGACATCGAAGCCCGCGAGCAGCGTCGCGAACGCGCTCGCGCCGAGCTTGGCGCCGAGCTTCTTGAGGCCGGCGAGCAACTCCGCCGGTAGCGTGAAGTCTTCGCGGCCCGCGGCGGTCGTTCGCACGGCGGGGCGCGGCCGATCGGTCGGTAGATCGAGCGTGGGCACACCGCCAGCGAACCGCTCGATCCACCACGCCTCGTTCGCGCGGACCTCGGCGCTCGTCTGCTTCGCGGCGATGTCGATCGCGTAGTCGAAGAACGAGGGCGCGGGCGCGAGCGGCTGGGTGCGTGCACCGGTCGCGATGCCGTACAGCGACGCGAGGTCCTTCACGATCACCCAGTACGACCAGCCATCGAGGACGATGTGGTGGCCGGTGAACACGAGCACGTGGTGATCGGGATCGAGCCTCACGAGCTCGGCGCGGATCAGCGGGCCTTGTTCGAGCGCGAACGGTTCGCCGACGTGGCGGGCGACGATCGCAGCCAGGCGCTGCTCGCGTTCGGCCGCAGGTTGATCGGAAAGGTCGCGGAGCGGAACCTCGAGCTCGAGCGCCGACGGCGCGCGGATCGCGGTGCCGTCGGCGGAGAACGTCGCGCGCAACGCATCGTGACGCTGCGGCAGCTCGCGCACCGCCTGGCGCAGCGCTCCGACATCGAGCTCGCCGCGCAGGTGGAGCGAGACCGACTCGTTGTAAGCGAGCGACGCCGTGGTGCCGAGCTTGTCGGCGAGCCAGACCTCGCGCTGCGGCTCGGTCGACGGTGCTTCGCGGACGCCGGCCGCGAGTGGAGCGGTGCGGGTGACGCGGATCGGGAAGAACCCGCTCGCTTGCATCTCGCTCGCGGCTTCCTGGTACGCGCGCACGATCTTCGCGATGTCCTCGTCGCTGTGCGACGTGGTGAGGAAGCACGGGAAGTTGTCGAGGATGTGGATGCCGCGGTCGCGGATCATCGCGTAGATCAGATCCGCGTACGGAAGATCCTCGGTGAATACGTTGCGCCACAGCGACGAGAACGTGTTGAGCTTGAACGGCGCACCGATCTCGACCATGTACGCGTTGATCTCGGCGACCATCGCGGCGGTCTTCGCGGTCAGATCCTCCTGCAGCTTCGGCCCGGCCTCCTTCATGTGGAGGAGCACGGCCTTGGATGCAGCGAGCGCGAGCGGGTGGCGTACGAACGTGCCGGCGAAGTAGGTCACGCCGACGGTCGGGATCGAGTCGTCGCCGTAGCGCCACTGGCCGCCATCGAGCGCATCCATGAACTGGCGCTTGCCGGCGATCACGCCGATCGAGAAGCCACCGCCGACGACCTTGCCGTACGACGCGAGGTCGGCCTGGATCCCGAACAAGCCTTGAGCGCCGCGCGGGTGCGAGCGGAACCCCGTGACGACCTCGTCGAACACGAAGACGATGCCGTGGTCCTCGGTCAGCTTGCGGAGCTCGCGCAGGAACTCGACCGGTGCGAAGTCGGGGCGCCGGCTCTGGACTGGCTCGACGACGATCGCGGCGAGCTCGTCGGCACGCTCCCTCAAGATCTCGAGCGACTCCGGCGTGCCGTAATCGAGCACGAGCACGTTCTGGACGGTCGACGGCATGATGCCGGGCGCGGCCGGGATGCTCTTGAGCTTGCGCGTGCCACGGACGATGACCTCGTCGAAGATGCCGTGATACGCGCCGGTGAACACCGCGATCGTCGTGCGGCCGGTGACGGTGCGCGCGATGCGCATCGTGCCCATCACGGCTTCGGAGCCGGTGTTGCAGAACGCGGCGCGTTCGGCGCCGGTGACCTCGCAGAACAGCTTCGCGGTCTCGCCGGCGAGCACGTGTTGCGGTCCGATCTCGTAGCCGAGGTCGACCTGCTCGTGGATCGCCTTGCGCAGGAAGTCGGGCTGCCAGCCGAACAGGCTCATGCCGAAGCCCTGGAGCACGTCGACGTACTCGTTGCCGTCGAGGTCCCACAACTTCGAGCCGCGAGAGCGCTCGATCACGATCTGGTAGGTGAGCTCCTTGGTCAGCGGGCGAAAGCCGTTGACCACGCGCGGATCGGCCATGTGCTCGCGGTGCTCGATCGTGTAGTCCTTCGACTTGCGCGTGCGCTTCGTGTAGCGCTGGATCAAGGCGTCGAGCCGCGACCGCTGCTGCGGCGTGAGCTCGTCGACGGCGGTGTGGATCCGCGCGATCGCACCGAACGCCTTCTTGACGTCGTACGTCTGGGCGACCGCGGCAGGCTCGTCCTCGTTCTTCGCCGGCGCAGGCTTCGCGACGACCGGCGCAGGTGCAGGTGCCGGTTTCGCAGCCACCGGCGCGGGTTGCGCGACGGCACCGCCGGCGAGCAGGGCGAGCTGCGCCTGCATCAACATCATCTGTTGATCGATGACCTGACGCACGTAGTCGCCACCGGCGACGGACGCCGTGGGCTGCGCGAACGCCGGCATCGCGATCGGCGCGCTTGCCGCGACCGGTGCAGCAGCCGCGACCGGTGCAGGCGCGGTGTCCGGAGGCAGCTGCTCGTCGAGCATCTGGGCGAGCGCGGCCATCGACGGGAAGCTCTCCATCACCTGACGGAACGTGACCTTGACCGCGTGGGTGCGCTGGACCTGCAACGCGAGCTGGGTCAGCGTCAACGAATCGAGGCCGAGCTCGAGCCACGGCGTGTTCGCTTCGGCCTCGGTCACTTCGAGTCCGGACACGTCCTCGACCAGCTGACAGATCGACGACACGAGACGCGGGCGACGATCGACATTCGACATGGCAGGGATCTCCGGAACAGGAACGGGCAGGGCAGGGAAACCAGGGAGTGCCGCGGGCAGGAGCGCGGGCATCGCGAGCGGTCCAGCGACAGCAGGCGCAGGTGCGTCGACCCAGTGGCGAACGCGCTGGAACGGATACGCGGGCAGCGCGAGCTTCTTGCGGCGCTCGCTGCTGCGATAGCCGGCCCAGTCAAACGACGCGCCGAGCGCCCAGATCTGGCCGAGCGCCGCGGCGATCGCCTCGGGCTCTTTCTCGGCCGTGTCCGCGAGGCTCGCGACCGCGGGCGGAAGCGCGCGCTTGCCGGTCGCCTGACGCGCGAGCGCGGTCAACGTCGCACGAGGCCCGATCTCGATCAGGACGCGGCGGGATTCGGCGAGGAGCGACGCGACCGCGGGCGCGAACCGGACCGGCGCACGCAGGTGCTCGGCCCAGTAGCGCACGCTCGTTGCATCGGCGTCGGTCATCCACGTCGCCGTCACCGTCGACATGATCTTCAGCTTCGGCGGCGACAGCTTGACCGCCGCGATCTTCGCCGCGAGCGGCTCGATCACCGGCTCCATCATCGAGGAGTGGAAAGCGTGCGACGTGACCAGCCGCTTTGCCGCGACATTGCCGGCCGCAAGCTCGGCCTCGAGCTGTGCGATCAATTCGGTCGGTCCAGACGCGACGCACAGCCCGGGAGCATTTTCGGCTGCGATCGCGACGCCGCGAGGAAGCCTCGGCTCGAGCTCCTTCGCGGGCAGGCGTACCGACAGCATCGTGCCGGCGGGGAGCTCTTGCATCCGGCGGCCGCGCTCGACGACGAGCCCGAGCGCATCGCCAAGCGACATGATCTCGGCGAGCGCCGCGCACACCCATTCACCGACGCTGTGCCCGATCAACGCGGTCGGCCTCACGCCCCAGCTCATCCACATCTTCGCGAGCGAGTACTCGAGCGTGAAGATCGCGGGCTGGGTCTGGCTCGTCGGCACGAGCGCCTGCGGATCTTCCGAGAAGAACACCTCGCGTGGATCGCCGCCGGTGTGCGCCTCGAGGATCGCGCAGCACTCGTCGTACGCGGCGCGGAACGCCGGCTCGGAGTGATACAGGCCGTAGCCCATCCGCGCGTACTGCGAGCCCTGGCCCGGGCACAGAAAGCCGAGCGCGGGCAGCTCGGCGCCGAGCTCGCGCGTGCCGGTGCGCGCCGGATCCAGGGGCGTGACCGTCAACAGGCGCGCGGCCTCGGCCGTGCTCGACGCGGCGACCCAGCGCCGGTGATTGAAGCCCTTGCGCCCGGTCTGCAGCGTGTGCGCGACATCGGCGAGCGGTGCGGTCGGCGCGTTTACCTTCGCGCCGCCTTCGGCGCCGCTGCGCGCCGGGCCTTCCGGCTTGCCCTCGAGGTAGCGCGCGAGGTTCGTACACGCCTGATCGAGCGCGGCGGGCGTCCGCGCCGAGACCAGCAAGACCTCGCTGCCGCGCGGCGACGGCGTCGAGCGGATCGCGGGCGGTGCCTCCTCGAGCACGACGTGCGCGTTCGTGCCGCCGAACCCGAACGAGCTGACACCTGCACGGCGCGGCCCGGCACTCGCGGGCCACTTTGCGAGCTCGGTCTGGACGCGGAACGGCGTCCGCGCGAAGTCGATCTTCGGCGTCGGCGTGGTGAAGTTGATGGACGGTGGGATCAGCTTGTGGTGCAGCGCGAGCGAGGTCTTGATCAGGCTCGACGCGCCCGCGGCGATCACCATGTGACCGACGTTGCTCTTGAGCGAGCCGATCGCGCAGAACCCGCGCTCCTGGGTGTGGCGCGAGAACGCGCGGGTCAGACCCTCGATCTCGATCGGATCTCCGAGCGGCGTCGCGGTGCCGTGCGCTTCGATATACGACAGCGTGCGCGCGTCGATGCCGGCGGCGTCGTGCGCTGCCGCGATCACGGCGGCCTGGCCCTCGGGGCTCGGCGCGGTGAAGCTCGCGCGCTCGCTGCCATCGTTGTTGACCGCGGCGCCGAGCATCACGGCGTAGATCTGATCGCCGGCTGCGATGGCATCGGACAGCCGGCGCAGGACGACCATCGCGACGCCATCGGAGAACACCGTGCCGCCGGCTTGCGCGTCGAACGTGCGGGTCTTGCCGTCGGGCGACGCCATCGAGCCATCTTGGTAGAGATGGCCGCTGTTCGGCGGGCACGTGATCGCGACGCCGCCGGCGAGCGCGATGTCGCAACCGCCGTTGCGCAGGCTATCCATCGCCATCGCCGCGGCGACGAGCGACGTCGAGCAGGCGGTGTGGATCGAGACCGCCGGGCCGGTGAGCCCGAGCTTGTGCGCGACGCGGGTCGTGACGTAGTCCTTCTCGTTGCCGAGCATCAGCGCGAGCTCGCCGAGCCGGCCCGAGACGTCGGGGCGCGGCACGAGGTGGCGCTGGTAGTACGTCGCGTTGTACATGCCCCCGAAGATCCCGATGGGGCCGGGCGCGGAGTCCGGCACGTGACCGGAGTGCTCCAGCGCGTGCCATGCGACCTCGAGGAAGTGGCGATGCTGCGGATCGAGCAGCTGCGCTTCGAGCGGCGAGATGCCAAAAAACTGGTGGTCGAACAGCTCGACGCCGTCGAGGACGCCACGCGCTGGCACGTACGCCGGGTCGGCCCGGTGCGCGGCGGGGATGCTCGGATCGAGCTCGTTCGGCGCGAACGTCGTGATCGATTCCTTGCCGGCGCACAGGTTGTCCCAGAACGCGGCGACATCGCCGGCGCCGGGAAACCGGCCCGCAAAGCCGATGATCGCGATCGGCTCGTCGCTGCGTTGCGCCCGCGTGCGGGTCGCGATGGGCGCGGGTGCGTCGAGCGCCTTCGCGAGCGCCGCGGGCGTCGGCGCGGCGAAGAAGATCGCGGACGAGATTTCGGGCAGCCCGGCCTCGCGCAACTTGCCGAGCAGGCGCACCGACAATAGCGAGTTGCCACCGAGCTCGAAGAAGCCGTCGAGCGCGCCGACTTGATCGATGCCGAGCGTCGCCGCGAACACGCGGCAGATCGTCGCCTCGCGATCGCCGGTCGGCGCGCGATACGGTTGCGCGAGCTCGGGCCGTGCGGTCGTCGGTGCCGGCAGCTTCGCGCGGTCGAGCTTGCCGTTCGCGGTGACCGGCAAGGTCGCGAGCGTGACGAACGTCGCCGGGACCATGAACTCCGGTAGGACCTTCGCGAGCTGGGTCCGCAACACCGGTGGTGACGCGAGCGCAGGATCGCCCGGCACGACGTACGCGACGAGCCGCTTGCCGAGCGGACCCTCGCTGTGGACGAGCACGGCACAGGCCTGGACGCCGGGCAGCGCACCGAGCCGCGCTTCGATCTCGCCGAGCTCGATGCGAAAGCCGCGGATCTTGACCTGATTGTCGGCGCGGCCGAGGAAGTCGATCGTGCCATCGGGCCGCCAGCGCACGCGATCGCCGGTGCGATAGAGCCGGCCCTCACCGTAGAGGTTCGCGACGAAGCGCTCGCGATCGAGCTCGGGCCGTGCGAGGTAGCCGCGCGCGACGCCGAGCCCGCCGACAAACAGCTCGCCGACGATGCCGACCGGAACTGGTGTGCCGGCGCGATCGAGCACGTAACACTGGGTGTCCGCGATCGGCCGGCCGATCGGAATCGCGACCTCGGCCGGGAAGTCGCGCGGGATCGAGTACGTCGTCGTGAACGTCGTGCACTCGGTCGGGCCGTAGCCGTTGACCAGCTCGGTCTGGGGCAGCACCCCGAGCGCGTTCTTGACGTGCGCGGGCGACAGCGCCTCGCCCCCGGTGAACAGCTGGCGCAAGCCGGAGAGCAAGCGCGGATCTTCGTCGACGACCGAGTTGAACAGCGCGGCGGTCAACCACATCGTGGTGACGCCGTGCGCGGCGATCGCGCGCGCGAGGCCGCGTCCCGTCGGCACCGGATCGCGATAGACCACGACGCTGCCGCCGTGAAGCAACGGTCCCCACAGCTCGAGCGTCGAGGCATCGAAGCCGAGCGGCGCCGCGTGCAAGAACCGCGTGTGCTCCGCGAGCTCGACGTAGTTCGGCCGGCCGACGAGCCGGATGATCGAGCGATGCTCGATCTGGACGCCCTTCGGCGTCCCGGTCGAGCCCGACGTGTACATCACGTACGCGCGGGTGTGCGGCGTAGCGCGCTCGATCCGCGGCAGCACCGACGCCGAGTCGCCGCGCGCATCCTCGACGAACAACGTGCGCTGCGCGAACGCCGCGAGCGTCGCGCCGCGCGCGTGGCTCGTGATCAACACGTGCGGGCCGGCATCGCCGATCGCGAATGCCAGCCGATCGGCGGGATAGTCCGGATCGAGCGGTAGGTACGCGCCGCCGGCCTTGAGGATCGCGAGTGCCGCGACGATCGCCTCGGGGCAGCGCTCCATGACGAGCGCGACCGTTTGATCGGCCGCGACACCCGCCGCGATCAAGCGCTCCGCGAGCGCATCGGACCAGCGATCGAGCTCGCCATAGCCGAGCGCGCCACCATCCCACGCGATCGCGACGCGGTCGGGATGCGCCGCCGCCTGCTCGCGAAACAGCGCGTGGACCGTGGCCTCGGGCCGATACTCGACGCGGGTCTGATTCCAGGTCTCGACGACGAGCTCGCGCTCGGCGGCCGACAGCGGCGAGATCGTCTCGAGCCGCGCGCCGGGCGAGACCACCGCGGCGAGCGTCGCGCGCAGCAGCTCCGAGAGGCGCTCCATGTTCGCGCGGTCGATCCGCGAGCGTACGAACCGCGCGGTCGCGACGGTCGCGCCGTTCGAGGTCGCGCGCCAGACCACCGCGACGCCGTCCTCACTCGGAGTCTGGTCGTCATCGGTCCACGCACTCTGCGCGTCGTCGCTTGTTGTCGCCTTCGCAGCTGCAGCCGCCGCGAGCCAGCTCGCGAGCTCGCCTTCGCGCGGCACCGCGATCGTGGCACGCCCGATCCGGACGTCCGTGACGCCCGCGAGCCGCGCGACGAGCAGCGCCCAGGTCGCCCGCCAGATCGCGGTCGGTGCGATGCCCGTGCGCTGGGCGAGCGCGGCAAGCGCGGCCGCTTCACTCGGCGCGAGCTCGAGCGCGACGCTGTCCTCGCCAGCCCCACTCGGAGACACTGCAACTACATCGAAGAGATCGACGACGTCGTCACTCTGGACGGGCTGAATCATGGCGAGCTCTTCTCGATGCGGGCAATCACGGTCTTCACGATCTCCATCGGCACGACCATCGCGTTCAACGCGGCGTCGCTGTTCCACGCGGTGTCATCGGCCATCTCGATCCATTGCGAGCCGGGCGGCATGCGCGTGCGCAGCCGATCCGCGCCGGGCGCGGGCCGGGTCTGGATCACGGTGCAGGTGTCCATCGCGGGCGTCGTCGTTCCGAGATCGATCGCGGCCAGCTCGGCGGCGAGCGCCGCGCTGATCGGTGCACCGAGCGCTTCCATCGGTGAACCATCGGCGCGCATGCCGCGGCGGTCGGTCCAGGTCGGTCCGATCTCGTCGCGCATGTACGCTTCGTGCTGCGCGACGAGCTCGGCGAGGTACGAGCGGCCCTCGACGATCGGATCCCACATCACGAGATGGCGCGCGCGCAGCACCCCGCGGGCCGTTGCGAGCGCTGCGAGCGTCGCGCCGAACCGGAGGCCCACGAGCGTGATCCGCGCGATGCCCGTCGCGGTTCGCAGGTGCTCGGCCGCCGCGCCGATGTCGGCGAGCCAGGCGTCGATCGTCGCGTCCTCGCTGTCGCCGAGCGAATCACCGGTTCCGGTGTAGTCGAAGCGCAGGACGGAGTAGCCGAGCCGCTCGAGCTGGGTCGCCAGCACGCGGAACGTGCGGTGGCCGCGCGAGGCTTCTTCCCCAAAGGGATTGCACAGCACGACCGCCGTGCTCCTCGGCTGCAAACGCTGCGCGAGGTGAAGCGCGCCCAACAGCCGCCGATCACCGAAATACTCGATGCTCACACCCACGATCCAGAGCGGGAGCTTACAATCTCGCGCGACATGACGGCAATGCACGAGCGTCATAGACGAGCGTCACGCGCGCCCGTCTCCGAGGCCGTGCTCCGCTTCGGTGACGCCGATCAGCTCGTGGGAATCCTGAGTCAGCCCGAGAGCCCCCGCGCAAGCGCGCCCGTGGTGGTGATCCTGAACGCCGGGGTGTTGCACCGCGTCGGGCCCCACCGCCTCCACGTCGTGCTCGCCCGCCGGCTCGCGGCTGCGGGAGTAACCTGCCTGCGGCTCGATCTGGGCGGGATCGGCGACAGTGTCAATTCGTCGGATGCGACGACGTTTCGCGACAGCGCGGTCAACGACACGCGGCTCGTGCTCGGGGGGCTCGCCGCGCGGCTCGGCGCGACCCGGTTCGTGATCTTCGGCGTGTGCGCAGGTGCCGACAACGCGATCGCGACCGCGCTGGTCGATGATCGCGTCGCTGGCATCGCGGTCGTCGACCCGCACACCTACGCGAGCAGGCGCGGCCGGCTGCGCGCGCTGTACACGAAGTTGTCCGCGCGCAGCCCGAAACAATCCGTGCAGTGGATCGCGAAGGTCGCCGAACGGCGTGCGCGGGCCACGCTCGATCGGTTGCGTGCCTTGCGCGATCGCGCCGAGGCTCCCGAACAGGAAGAAGGCCGCTCGCCGCCACCCCTCGCGCAATTTCGCGCGGATCTCGACACGCTCGTCGCACGCGGCGCGAAGATCCTCGCGATCTATTCGGGCATTCACGGCGCGAAGTACAACCATCCGAATCAGCTGTTCGAGCTGTTCCCCGAGCTTCGCGGCAAGGTCGAGAGCGCGTACTTCTCGAACGCGAATCACACGTTCACCGAGCTCGACGAACAGGCCGAGCTGATCGCGCTCGTCTCCGACTGGATGGCTCGGTTCCGCTAGTCGATGTCGGTCGCGAAGCACGCCGCTCGCGGAGTCGCCTGGAACATGTTGTTCGGGGTGACCTCGCGCATGATCCAGCTCGTCGGCACGTTGATCCTCACGAGGTTCATCGCGCCGGCCGAGTACGGCGACGTGCTGACCGCGTCGATCGCGGTGATGACCGCCGGCGTGCTGACCAGCTTCGCGTTCGGCCAGAACATCATCGCGAAGAACTCGCCGCCCGAGGTCGCGTTCCAGGCGATGGTGCTGCACGTCGGCATCGGCATCGGCGCGATGGTCCTCGTGTGCGCCGCGCAACAGCCGATCGGCGACTTCTTCGATACGCCGAAGATGGGCCACTACATCTACGGCTACGCGCTCGCCCACCTGTTCGATCGCGCGCGTTACGTGCCGGAGCGGCTGATCATGCGGTCGCTGAAGTTCCGGACGATCGCGTCGACGAACGCGATCGGCGAGCTGCTGTTCACCGCGCTCGCGCTCGCGTTCGCGCGGCCGTGGGGCGCGAAGGCGATCGAATTCGCGGCGGTGATCCGGTCGATCGTCCAGTGCATCCTGTACTTCCGCGCGTCGCCGAAGAACGAGTGGCTCGTCCCGACGAGGTTGCGCCGCGCCGACGTCAAGGATCTGTTCGGCTATGGCCTTCCGATCATGGTCGCCGCGGTGTCGGATCGCGCGGCGACGCGGTGGGACAACCTGATCATGACCAAGCTGTTCGATGCGGCGGTCATGGCTCGCTACAACCTCGCGTACTCGCTCGCCGAAATGCCGGTCAACAACATCGCGGAACAGATCGGCGAGGTCTTGATGCCGTCGTTCTCGCGGATGGAAGAGTCGCAGCGCGCGCGCAACGTCGTCCGGACCGCGGCGTTGATGGCCGTGATCGTGACGCCGCTCGGCGTCGGGCTCGGTGCGGTGTCGAACACGGTCGTCGCGTGCTTCTTCGACGCGCGGTGGGCACCGATGGCGCCGATGCTGCTCGTGCTGTCGGTGATGACCGTGTTTCGCCCGACGATGTGGTCCGCGATCGCGTACATCCAGGCGGTCCAGAAGACCCGGCTCGTCATGTTCTCGAGCTTCTTCCGCGCGGTCGTCGTGCTGTCGGGCGTCGCACTCGGCGGCGCGCTCGGCGATCCGGTGTGGGCGTGCGTCGGCGGCGGCATCGGCTACGCGCTCCACGCGATCGTCACGATCGTGGTGTCCGGCCTCGTGTGCAAGTTCTCGGTGCGCGACTACCTGGTAGGCGTCGCGCGGCCTCTAATCCCGTGCGTGCCGATGTTCCTCGCGGTGATCGGCATCGCGCACGTGCTCGCCGATGCGCCGCGGCTGGTGTCGTTGATCTCGCAGGTCGCGACCGGGGCCGTCGTGTACACGCTCGGCGCGTTCGTGTTCCTGCGGCCCGCGGTCGACGACATCCTCCGGCTCGGCCGCGAAGCGATCGGCAAGCGCAAGGCGTCATAGTATGGTCCTCGCATGGTTCGCTTTGCCTGCGCCTCGCTCCTCGTGCTCGCCGCGTGTCCTCCGCACTCGCAACCCGTCACGCCGCCGCCGCAACCCACCGGCGCGGGTTGTCCGGGCGCGAACGACGTGTTCGTCGCGTCGTACCTGACGCAGGATGCCGGCAAGGGCCGCACCGGCTGGGTGCTGCCGCTCCACGCTGCACCCGCGGATCCGAACGCCCAGGCCGCCGACTATCAAGCGCTCGACGCCGCCGGCGTTGCAGCCGCTGGCTTACCCGCGGCACCGGCAGGCAACCTCTGGTTGATGGCCGGCATGGGCGCACCGTGCCAGGCCAAGCTCGGCGGTGCGTATGCGGTAAGAGTAGACGGCCCGCCGGCGAGCGTGTCGTACGGTTACGAGATCGAAGGTTGCTCCGCGCCGTCGGATCCCCAGGAGGCGAGCGGTGTCGTGCTCGTCTCGCCGGAGGCGCCGTCGTCGTGTCAGTTCGAGGCGCCGCATCCGGTCGCCGAGCGACTCGGGACCATGGAACCGAAGCAGGGGGAACCGAAGCAGGGGGAACCGAAGCAGGGGGACGCGAAGCAGCAGTGGCAGAAGCCCGAGAAGGCGACGCCGATACCGCCCGCGCTCGTGCCGGCGATTCCACCGCACGAGTGCGTGGCGCCCGGCTGCGAGCAGCTGTGGGCGATCGCCGAGATCGATGTCGCGAACGATCCGGTCGCGTGGGCCGGCGCGGTCAACTGGTTCACGATCGGCGATCCGGCGCAGCAGTGCTCGTGGAAGCACGAGCAGTTCAGCGGCTTCTTCATTCCGTCGCCGAGCGGTCCGCCGGTGAAGATCACGGAAGGCCAGACCGCGGAGCACCCGCTCGCGCTGTCGGCGGCGCTCGTCGATCGCTCGGGCGCGCACGTGTTGATCGCCGACGGGCCGGGCGAGTACGCGACGTACGATCTCACGCCCGGCAAGGCGACGCTCGGTCACCACATCGAGTGGATGCTCGCTCCCGCCGATGCGTGGGAGATGCTCGATCACCTCGGACCGATCTGCGATGCCGCGGCGTCGCCGAAGCCGTGAGCTGATTTGCCTCGCTGGCACGCGCCGCCCGTGGCGTGACTGGCAATCGCGAGCTTGCGGCATATTTGCCTCCTGATCGGCATTGGCGCGCCGCGTGGAGTAGTGCACCGCGATGCAACGGCTACTCGCGATCGTTCTCGTCTTGATGTCCGCGGTCGCTCACGCCGAGCCAGAGGTGACGCCGGTCTCGAACCCGGTGACGAACCCGAGCGCGAATCCCGAGGACGACTTGCAGCTCTATCACTGCAAGGACAAGACGGGGCCGGTGAGCGTCACGTTCAAGCCCGAGACCGAGCTCAAGGATCTCGTGACCTGGGTGATGGGCTTCACGTGCCGCAACTTCATGTACGACCCGTCGTACGTCCAGCGCGGCAAGAAGGTCACGATCATCGCGCCGAACACGATGTCGCCGAAGGAGGCCTATCGGGTGTTCCTCGTCGCGCTGTCGACGATCGGCCTGACGGTCGTGCCGAAGGGCAACGTCATGCGGATCGTCGAGTCGGCGACCGCGCGCGCCGAGACCGTGCCTCTCGTCCACGGCATGCCGGATAACACCGAACAGATCGTGCGGTTCGTGCTCCGCCCGACGTACGCGCAGGTCACGACGCTGCAGACCGCGATCAACGCGATGAAGTCCTCGGCAGGCGACGTCCAGGTCGTCGGCACGGTGCTGCTCGTCACCGACTACGCGACGCACGTGCGCGACATGCTCGAGGTCGTCAAGGAGATCGACGTGCCGGGCGGCACGGACGGCATCTACACGATCCAGCTCGAGTACGCCGATGCCGACAAGGTATCGAAGGAGCTCGAGGCGTACCTCGCGATGACCATCGCGCCGGCCGACAAGAATTCACCGGCCCCGCTGCCGCCGAAGCTGATGGTCGACTCGCGCACGAACACGCTGATCGTCGCGTCGAGCGAAGCGACTTGGAAGAAGCTCGAGGCGATCATCGATCGCATCGACTTGCCGGTCGAGACCGAGAGCGGCGGGTCGATGCACATCTATCCGCTCAAGGCCGCGATCGCCGAGGAGGTCGCGAAGGTCATGAACGACGCGATCAGCGGCGGCAAGCAGAGCGCGGCGCAGGGCAAGCCCGTGGCCACGAGTGCAGCAGCGACCGCGGCACCCGCGGGTGCGGCAGGCGAACAGCTCCGGCTCGAAGGCGAGGCGCACGTCATCGCCGATAAGGGCACGAACAAGCTGATCGTGATGTCGAGCGGCCGCGACTTCCTGGCGCTCAAGAACATCATCCAGGAGCTCGACGAGCCGCGGAAGCAGGTCTACATCGAAGCGACGATCCTCGAGGTCGAGATGGAGAACGACTACAACTTCGGCTTCGCGGAGCATGCCACCGGGAGCACGAAGAACGGCACGGTCGTGGTCGGCGGCGTCCAGTCCGCGTCGTCTTCGGGTGGAACCGGCATCAGCTCGACGAGCGTCGCGTCGCTGGCCAGCATCACCGGCCTACTCGGCGGCGTGCTCGGTCCGGCGCTCGGCGCGAGCTCGCTGCTCGGCTCGACCTTTCCGTCGTACGGCCTCGTGTTCCAGGCACTCGGGACCAACTCGCACACGCGCGTCCTGTCGGCGCCGAGCATCATCGTGCTCGATAACGAGGAGACCAAGTATCAAGTCGGCACGAACATCGGTTACTCGAAGGGCACGATCCCGGTCTCGGCGGTCAACCCGACGGGCGTGACCGCGACGAATATCGATCGCAAGGACCTCCTGCTCGAGCTCGATATCAAGCCGCACATCTCGAGCGGCGACGAGGTCCTGCTCGAGTTCAAGCACACGAACAACGAGCTGCTCGGCACCGACGCGAACGGGCCGAAATGGAGCACGCGGACGATGGACACGCGGGTCGTCGTTCGCGATCAGCAGACGGTGGTGATCGGTGGCCTGATGCAGGAGAAGGATCACACGAACATCAGCTCGGTCCCGATCCTCGGCGACATCCCGTTGCTCGGCCACTTGTTCCACTACACGACGAAGCAGAAGGTGAAGACGAACCTGCTCGTGATGTTGACGCCGTACATCATCAAGGACCAGCTGGACCTCGAGCAGATCCGCCAGCGGCGCCAGCGCGAGGCCGACGAGTTCATGAGCTCGCAGCGCGCGCTCGATGGTATGAAGCTCGATCGTTCGGTCGACTACGCGCGCAAGCGCGGCGTCGTCGAGGAGATCAACCGCACCGTCCAGTCCGTCGAAGAAGAGGCGGCAGAGCGCGCGCTGGTCGTTCATCCGCCGCAGGTTCCGACGGGTCCGGTCACCCCGCGAGCCGACTAGGTCACGACTTCGCCCAGACCTGGACCTTGGCTTTTCCGCCGCCCGGGATGTTGCGGTACTTGAAGTCGATGTAGCGGATCGCGCGCTCGTCACCGGGGAAGTCGATCACGCGCGTGCGTTGATCCTCCTTGAAGAACTGCTTGACCTCGGGGTGCCACGGCGCGCCCTTGGTGAACTTGATCTCGAAGTCGATCATCTCGAGGTCGCTGTCCTGGACGACGATCGTGAGCTTCGCGAACTTGCCCTCGTGACGGCCGACCTCGATGCGATCGTGATCCTCGCGGCCGTGGCCGTTGACGATGCGCTCGCCGAGCATGACCCAGCCGTTCGAATCCCACGAGAACGGCTTCATGCCGTGGTCGCCGTGACCGCCGCCCTCGACCTTCCATCCCCAGACCTCGACCTTCGCATCGCCGCCGCCGCGGGTGTTCTTGTACTTGAGGTTGATGTTCTTGATGACGCGCTCGTCACCCGGGAGGTCGATCACGCGGGTGCGCGAGCCCTCCTTGAACGTGTAGCGAACCTCCGGGTGGAAGCGCTCGCCGTTGCCGAACGTGATCTCGAAGTCGAGGACTTCGAGATCGCTGTTCTGGACGTACATCGTGAGCTTCGTGAACTTGCCCTCGTATTTGCCGACCTCGATCTTGTCGTGATCCATGTGGCCGTTGACGGTGCGCTCTCCGAGCTTCACCCAGCCCTTGGAGTCCCAACCATCCGCACGGGCCGGTGCGGCCCAGACCAAGCCGATCAACATCACTGCTGCTGCGATGAATGTCTTCATGAAGCGAACGCTACACAGAAGAGGGCGCATCCACCCGTTGCGAATTGTGAAGGGCGGGAGTTGAGGTAGGCTGTGATCGAGAGGCGTGTCGGGGCCCTCAGTTCATCACGTGTTGATCGCTCAGCTCGGCGCCCTCGCGTGCGCGATTCCCGTCGAGCATGTCGTCGAGACCATGGTCCGTTGCCCGTCGAACCACTCGGTCACAGCGCCGCCTACGTGCGCGGTGTCGCCGTGATCCGCGGCGAGCCCATGATCGTGATCGATGCGGCGTTGTTGTTCTGCCAGGGTCTCAAACCGAGCGCTGGCGCTCGGTCGCGGTTCGTCGTGGTCCGCGCCGCGGCCAAGACCACCGAGCTTGGACCGTTGCTGGACGGCCTGCGCAGGGGGCCGGCGTGATCGAGATCCTGCTCGTCGACGACAGCATTACCGTGCGGATGGAGCTCGGCGACGCGCTGGCGACCGCCGGATTCACGCCGTTGCGCGCGGCGACACTCGCGGAGGCACGCGAGCTCTTGCGGACCCGTGACGTCGCGCTCGCGATCCTCGACGTCGGGCTCCCCGACGGCGACGGTATCGACTTCTTGCACGAGCTCCGCGCAGATCCACGCCACGCGACGTTGCCGGTCTTGATGCTGTCGAGTGAGGCCGAGGTCGCCGACCGGATCCGCGGCCTCGAGCACGGCGCGAACGGCTACGTCGGTAAGCCGTACGACGTGGGGTTCGTGACCGCGCGGATCCGCCAGCTCGTCGCGCCCGGCCGGGCCACCAAGGCGCTCGTGCTGGTCGTCGACGGCAGCATCACGTGCCGCGAAGCGCTCTCCGCTCACCTCGTGCACGCGGGTTACGAAGTGGTCACCGCCGCGACCGGCGCCGACGCGCTGCGGCTCGCGGCCGCACGCCGGCCCGCCGCGATCATCGTCGACCGCGTCATGCCCGACATGGGCGGCGATGTCGTGATCCGCCGCGTTCGTCTCGATCCGACGGTACGCACGACGTCGTGCCTGCTCCTCACCGGTTCCGACGATGCCGCCGCCGAGATCGCAGCGCTCGATGCGGGGGCCGACGCGTTCGCGCGCAAGGAGTCCGCGGTCGACATCGTGATCGCGCGGCTCGCTGCGATGCTGCGCAGCGCTGCGGAGACCGCGAGGGAACCGCAGAGCTCGCTCGGCCCCAAGCGCGTGCTCGTCGTCGACGACAGCGAGGACTACCTCGAAGGGCTCGCCGGCGTGCTCCAGGACGATGGCTACGACGTGGTCCAGGCGAGCTCCGGCGCGCAGGCGATCGAGCTGCTCGCGGTCGAGGCCGTCGACTGCGTCGTCCTCGATACCGTGATGCCCGGGCTGTCCGGCATCGAGACGTGCAAGCGGATCAAGCACGCGCCGAGCCTCCGCGACACGCCGCTGATCCTGATGACGTCGCGCGACGGACGAGACGTGATCCTCGAAGCATTCGCGGAGGGCGCTGACGACTTCGTGTCGAAGAACCTCGGCGTCGACGTGGTCGCCGCGCGGGTCAAGGCGCAGATCCGGCGCAAGCGGTTCTCCGACGAGCATCGTCACGTCCGCGAGCGCTTGCTGCGCAGCGAGACCGAGGCGTCGGAGGCGCGCGCCGCCCGCCAGCTCGCCGAGACCCGCGCTGCACTCGCCGAGCAGCTCGCGCGCACGAACTTCGAGCTCGCCGCGACGAACCGCCAGCTCGCAGCCGCGAACCGCGAGCTCGAGGCGTTCAGCTACTCGGTGTCCCACGATCTGCGTTCGCCGCTGCGCGCGATCCGGTCGTTCACCCAGATGCTCGAAGAGGACGCCGCCCCCAAGCTCGACGAGACTTCTCGCGACCACCTGCGCCGGGTGATCGCCGCGACCACGCGGATGTCGGACCTGATCGACGCGTTGCTCGAGCTGTCGCGGATCAGCCGCGTCGCGATCCAGCGCGCGCCGGTCGACCTCGGCGCGATCGCCGCGGCCGTGATCGACGAGCTCCGTCACCGCGATCCCGACCGCAACATCGAGCTCGCGATCGCGCCACAGCTCGTGGCGAGCGCCGATGCTCGGCTTGCCCGGGCGCTCCTCGACAATCTGATCGGCAACGCGTGGAAGTTCACCGCGCACACCACCGGCGCGCGGATCGAGATCGGTGTGCGACCCGCCGAGGCCGAAGGCGGCGAGCGCACGTACTTCGTGCGCGACAACGGCGCGGGGTTCGACATGGCGCACGCGGCGAAGCTGTTCGCTCCGTTTCAGCGCCTGCACGGCACGGACTTCGCCGGCACCGGCGTCGGCCTCGCGACGGTGAGGCGGATCGTCGAGCGTCACGGCGGGAGGATCTGGGCCGAGAGTGCGGTCGGATCGGGCGCGACGTTCTGGTTCACGCTGCCAAACTGATGGCTCGCGTTGTCGCCACCGGCGTTCCTGGTTGCCGTCACCCGCGCGTTACGTTGCGGTAGCCGTTCGCGATCGCGCCTCGGGCGCCGACGAGCAATCGCGAACTTGCCGCGCCGCGCGTGTCCCCGCCGGGAGACAGATCGAAAACCCTGGTGAACATCGCGAGGTTGGCACCCGCGCTGCACTTACCGGCGTCGTCAATCGGCCTCTCTCCAACCGCTAAGGACTCACCATGTCGACTCCGAACAACCGCTTCGAGACCCTGTCCACCGACACGCTCGCGACTGCCACGGGTGGCATCACCTACGGCGGTGGCGCGGGCTACAACAGCAGCGACTGGGCGCTGCGCTCGCAGCTGTCGCCGCTGGTCCATTCGCTTCGCGACCTCAACGCGAACTCGGCGAACAACCAGAACCAGCAGAACCAGACCATGATGATGGGCATGATCGCCGCGCTCGCCGCGCGCCGCTAATATACTGGCGGGGTGCTCGCCATCGGGTCGCTCATCGGCGGCCGGTTCCGGATCGATCAGATCCTCGGAGCCGGCGGGATGGGGATCGTCGTCGCAGCCACGCACACCGAGCTCGGCCATCGCGTCGCGATCAAGGTCCTTCGCGACGAAATGGCGCAGAGTCCGGCGATCGTCGAGCGGTTCCTTCGCGAGGCGCGCTCGGTCGTCGGACTCCGTACCGAGCACGTGTGCAGGGTCACCGACATCGGACGACTCGATACGGGCGCGCCGTTCATCGTGATGGAGATGCTGGACGGCGTGGACCTCCAGCACGTGGTCCAGAACCAACCGCTGCCGGTGACGACGGCGGTCGAGTACGTGCTGCAGGCGTGCGTCGCGCTCGCCGAGGCACATGCGGCTGGGATCATCCATCGCGACCTCAAGCCGGCGAACCTGTTCGTCACCCGCCGGCTCGATGGTGGCCCTCTGGTCAAGGTGCTCGATTTCGGCATCGCGAAAGCGCTCGCCGAGACCGGCGCGCACCTCACGCACCAGAGCGCGATGGGTTCTCCCGGCTACATGTCTCCCGAGCAGATCCAATCCGCACGTGATGTCGACGTGCGGACGGACCTGTGGGCGCTGGGCGTCACGCTGTATCAGTTGCTGTCGGCGCGGATGCCGTTTCCGGCGTCGTCGCACACCGAGATCGCTATCAAGGTTGCGACCGAGCCACCGGCCCCGCTCGACGTCGACCCGGCGTTGCACGCGGTGATCTGGAAGTGTCTCGAGAAGAAGCCCGCCGATCGGTATTCGACGATCGGCGAGCTCGTGACCGCGCTCGCACCGTTTGGTGGGCCTTCGGCGCGGACGCATGTCGGGCTCGCGAACGCACTCGGTGGGACGGGTGCGGCGGCGAGCCCAACAAGCGCGGCGCCGTTTACCGCCGGTACTGCCGGCGCGGCGACCCAGATGACCCAGATGACGCAGACGACGGACGGGCAGGCCGTCGTGGTCGCGCCGGAGACAGCCGAGCCGCCACGCCGGCGCGCGTGGCCGCTGCTCGTCGTGTCGACGCTGCTCGCGCTCGTGATCGGCGGTGCCATCGCCGCGATGGTGTGGTTTCGCCGGCCGGCGCCGGGGGGCGTGCCGGTGGCCGATGCGCGCGCGATCGTGGGCCACCCGGATGTCCCGGATGTCGGCGTGGATGTGGGCAGCGATGTGCGGGTCGACACGGCGGTGGTCATCGACGCCGGCGATCCTTGGAAGACCGACGATGCTCCGTCGATCCCGCTGGCCGATGCGCATGTCGCGCCGCCGCAGCCCGCGACGCCCGTGTTTCATCCGCCGACCAAGCAGCAGATTCTCATGATGCAGCAGTGCGCCGCGATCATGACCGGCAAGAAGGTCGGGATCCGCCAGCTCGCCAAGTGTGTGTGCGGCAGCAACCCCGCGAGTGGAACCGCGTATCTCTCGACTCTCAAGGGCGACGACCTCGTCCAGGCCAGCGAAGAGTGTAAGAAGCTCGGGATCGTCCCACCCTAGGCCAAACTCCGTACAATGGGAGGGGCGCGGATGCGAGAGGACGACGCTAACCCGACGGTCGTCGATCCGCCGCTCGACGAGTTGCCCTCGGCGATCGATCGTCCCGTGGCGCGGGCCGGCGATTCGATCGCGCGTCCGTTTCGCAGCTCGGCGCCGACCCCGACAAGCCTCATCACGACCGCGGCCGACGCGATGCGGGACGAAGAGGTCCATCGCACGCGCGTGTTCATCCGGCTGGGCTGGATCGCGAGCCTCGGCGGGCTGTCGACCATCCCGGTCGTGCGCGGCGATCCGCACGTGACGATCGCGTTCGCCGCCGCGCTCGTGCTCGGGATGATCGTGAGCTTCGGGTTTCATCAGGCGTTCGCGGACCCGCGGCGCTACTCGTCGCGCTCGATCCTGGTGCTCGGCGTGATGTCGGTGGTCAACACCCACGTCGCGATCCTCTATTTCGGCGCGTTCACGCTCGCGCCTCTATATGGTGATGGAGCGGCTGACCGGGATGACACTCGCCGATCAGCTCCGGCGGACGCCGACGCTCGCCGCAACCGAGGTGCTGCGCCTGGTCACCCAGGTCGGGTCCGCGATCGATGCCGCCGCCGCCGCGACGATCACGCATCGCGATCTCAAGCCGCAAAATCTGTTCTCCGCCGGCGACACGTGGAAGGTGCTCGACTTCGGGGTCGCGTCGCTCGCCGAGCACACCGGGACGCTCACGCGTGGCGGCATCGTCGGGACGCCGCACTACATGGCGCCGGAGCAGGCGCGCGGGACGAAGGTCGATGTTCGCACCGACCTCTACGCGCTCGGTGCGATCGCGTATCGCGCGCTGACCGGGCGCAATCCGTTCGGCGGCACCGATGTGCCGGCGATCCTGTACTCGGTCGTCCACACGATGCCGGTCGCGCCGACCGCGCTCGCCGAGCTCCCTTCGGATTTCGATCGCTGGGCCGCGCTCGCGCTCGCCAAGGATCCCGCCGCGCGCTGGGGCTCGGGCGCCGAGCTCGCGGCGCAGCTCGGCGATGCGCTCCGCGGCGAGCTGTCGGAGGCGTCTCGCAGCGCGGCCGAGCGCGTGCTCGCCCACACGCCGTGGAGGACGTCGTGACCGAGGACCGCGGCGCCTCGGTCATGCGCTCGCTCGCGGTCACGACCGCCGCGGATGCGCTGCGCGACGAAGAGGTCGCGCGCTCGCGCGGCTTCATCCGGCTCGGCTGGCCGATCGCCGTCGGCGCGATCCTCGCGACACTCGTGCTGCCCGGTGATCGCCGGCTCGCGCTCGCCCTGTGCAGCGCGATCGCCGCGACCGCGCTGATCTCGGTCGTCGTCTATCGCAACCTGCGCGACGCCTCCGCGCTGCGCTCGCCG
Source organism: Deltaproteobacteria bacterium (assembly GCA_040004535.1). Taxonomy (GTDB): domain Bacteria; phylum Myxococcota_A; class Polyangia; order Haliangiales; family Haliangiaceae; genus JABFXX01. The sequence goes on along the minus strand of JBDUAS010000062.1, from coordinate 1,912 downwards.
CAGTTGACGATCCTCGCCGTGGCGTGCGCCGCGTGCGGGTCGCTCGCGGTGCTCTACACCGGGTACTTCGCCGGCGCGCCGCTCGTCATCGCGCTCGGCGTGTACTTCTTCTGCCGGACCGAACAGCGCGCGTCCGCGATCGCGATCTACGTCGTCGTCGCGGGCTCTCACCTCGCGATCGCGCTCGCGACCATGGCGGGGGTGATTACCGAGCGCGGGTTCGCACCGTTGCCCGTGACGGTCGACTTACCGGCGGCGCTCGTCGGCCATACCTGCGTGCAATTCAGTTATGCGATGGCGTTCTGGCTCGCGCGCACGACCCGCGCCGCGTCGCTGCGCGCGATCGATCAGCTCCAGCGCGCGACCCGCGAAGCCGCGATGCGGCTCGCTCAGCTCGACGAAGCGCGCGATGATCTCGATCGCGCGCTCGAAGTCGGCGGCCCGGGCCAGTTCACGGGCGCGGTCGTCGGTAGCTGGGAGCTCGGCCGCGTGCTCGGTCGCGGCGGCATGGGCGAGGTCTACGAGGCTACTCACGTCGACACCGGCGCACTCGCCGCGGTGAAGCTGTTGCGCCGCGAGCTGATGGTCGATCGGATGCACGTCGAGCGGTTCTTGCGCGAGGTTCGCGCGGCGAGTGCACTCGCGTCACCGCACGTCGTGCGCGTGATCGAAGCGTCGGGGCCCGACGAGCCGGTCGCGTTCCTCGCGATGGAGCGGCTGCACGGCGAGACCCTGTCGACTCTATTGCGCGGGGCGGGCACGCTCGATCGCGCGCTCGTGCTCGAGCTGGTCGGCCAGCTCGGCAACGTGCTCGAGCAAGCGCGCGTCGCCGGCATGGTCCACCGCGATATCAAGCCGCAGAACATCTTCCGGACCGAGGACGGCACGTGGAAGCTGCTCGACTTCGGCGTCGCCGTGCTCGGCGATAGCACCGGCACGCTGACCCAGGGCGGCGTGATCGGCACGCCGGGCTACATGGCGCCCGAGCAGGCGAGGGGCGAGGCCGTCGATCATCGTGCGGACCTCTACGCCGTCGGCGCGGTCGTGTATCGCTGCATCACCGGGCGCGCGCCGTTCGCGGGCCAGGATCACGCGGCGCTGCTCTACGCGATGGTCCACGACATGGCGGTGCGGCCCGGCGCCCTCGCACACGTCGATCGCGATGTCGATCGGGTGCTCGCGCTCGCGCTCGCGAAGCGCCGCGGCGATCGGTTCGCGAACGCACGCGACTTTGCCGAGGCGCTCCGCGCCGCGTATGCCGGCCAGCTGACCCCGCGCGTGCGCGCGCAAGCCGACGGGATGTTGCGCTCGCATCCGTGGCGCGAGGTCGACAATGCGCCGACCCGTCAGCTCGCGAAGAGCTGATAGGCTGGCCGCGTGGCCAGCACGAGCGAAGCCGAGATCGAGATCCGCCCCGCGATCCCCAACGACGCGTCGGCGTTGATCGCGCACCTGAAGGCGCTCGCGCACGAGCCCGGGATCAATATCCCGCTCGCGCCCGACGAGGTCACGCTGACCGTCGCCGAGGAGCGCGACCGGCTCGCGAGCTTCGACGACAACCCGCGCGCGATGCTGCTGGTCGCGACCCGCGGCAGCGAGCTCCTCGGCGAGCTCACCGTGCGCGGCATTTCGAGTCGTCGCGCGGTCCAGCACGTCGCGACGCTAGGGATGTCGGTGCGCGCCGATGCGCGAGGGCAGGGCGTCGGCAGCGCGTTGCTCGAGGCCGCGCTCGACTGGGCCGCGGAGCACGCGTTCACGCGGATCGAGCTCTACGTCTACGCGCGCAACGCGCCGGCGATCGCGCTGTACGAGAAGCACGGGTTTGTCCACGAGGGCCGGCGCAAGCACTTCATTCGCGACGGCGAGCAGTTCCTCGACGACCTCGTGATGGCGCGGGTCTCGACCTAGCTAG
>JBDUAS010000544.1:0-2799 GCA_040004535.1 Deltaproteobacteria bacterium | reverse complement strand
CGAGCGCGGTCGCATCCGAGTGCAGCACCGGGATCGTGTAGACGCCCTCGTTGTTTCCAGGGACATCGATCGTCTTCGCGAGCGACATCATGTCGCGAACCTGCGATGCGTAGTCAGTGATGATGATCATCGAGCCGGCGGCCTGGACCTGACCGGCCGGCGACCGGATCGAATCGAGCGCACCCCGGATCGTCTCGACCTGCGCGTACGACGGGCGCAGCACGTAGCGCACCATCTGGTCTTCGTCGGCCGGCATGCCCTTCTTGAAGATCGGGATGGTCTCGCTCTTCGCGGTCGCGGACTCGACGATCCGCAAAATGTTGCCCTTCGGCACGACCGTCAGGCCCATCGTCGACAGCGCGACGAGGAACACCCGATACGCGTCCTGCTGGCTCATCTTGAGCGGCGCGATCACGGTGACCTTCTTGCCGGTCGACACGATCCGCGGATCGAGGATGAAGTTCTTGCACGTGAACCCCATCACGAACGCGATCAGATCCTTGAGCTCGGTCTCCGGCTTGAACGTGACCGCGACCGGGCCGACCTTCTTCTTGCAGCTGTAGAGCGTGTCGTCTTCGCCGGGCGCCGGCGCCTTGTCTTTGTCTTCGGACTTCGGTTGCGCGAATGCCGGCGAGAACGGCGCCGAGACGACGCCGCACAGAGCTACTACGAGGATTAGTTTCTTCATTGGCAATTACCGGATCGAGTACTGGATCTGCTCTTGCTTGCCGCGGCGGGTGACCGTGACCTGCAACGACGTCGCTTCGCGCAGCTTGGTGTAGACCTCGAGCGCCTTGTCGGCCGAGGTCAGGTCGAACCCGTTGATCGATTGCAACGTGTCGCCGTTCTGGAGCCCGAGCTTCGAGTACACCGAGCTCGGCCGGATCGCGTAGAGCTTGAAGCCATCGGGCTTGCCGTCCTTGACGGCCGGCACGACGCGTGCGCCCTTCGCGACACCCATCGGGTTCGCGAGCACCTTGTCGACGAGCGACTTGTCGATCTCGTAGTGGTTGTCGTCGATCTTCTTGATGCCGTTGTCGATCGCGGACTGCATCTCGTCGCCCGAGCCTTCACCGACGGTCGGCTCGACCTTCGCGACCACCGGCGGCTGCGTGCCGTTGAGCCCGAGCCGCTCGTGGTGGCCGGCGTTCTCGAACTCGACGTACTTGAAGTGGATCTCGACGAGCTTGCCCGGGTTCGCGCCCGGGATGACATCGCCGATCGAGTACGAGCCCTGCTTCTGATTCTCGGTATTGATGATCGTCGCCGAGGACTGCTCGTCGTCGAGCGAGACGCTCGTCGCGACCAGCTGGAGCGGCAGACTCGTCGTGATCACCGACGACGGATCGATCGACGACACGGTCTCGACCGGCGGCGTGCATTCGGAGCAGAACATGTTGCGTTGCGCGAACGGCGTGCCGTCCTTGCTACGCGTCGCCTTGGTCGGCGTCATCGGGCTCGGCGCCACGACCGCGAGCTTCGGCGCGGTCGGCGAGTCGTTCAGATACTTGGCCTCGACGATGTGACTCGTCGCCTTCGCGGCAAACACCGCGCAGACGAACACCACGACGGCGCCGAGCACCCAGAAGTAGCGCTTGATCAGATCCTGCATGAGCTACTCGGCTCCATCATCGGGGACATCCGTATCACTGCTGTCACCCTCCGGTTGTTCGAGGCGGCGGTAGATCGTACGCGTCGCGATGCCGAGCAACTTTGCGGTGAGTCGCTTGTCACCGCGGGTGTGGCGCAGCGTCTCGTGGATCACGCGCATCTCGATCTCGGCGAGCGGCATGCCGATCGGAAACGTCAGCGACGTCGCCGATGCAGTGCCCGGCGTCGCGTCGCGGATCTCGCGGGGCAGCGCATCCTCGTCGATCATCGACTGACCCGCGCGGGTCAGCACGACCGCGCGCTCGATCGCGTTCTCGAGCTCGCGCACGTTGCCCGGCCAACCGTACTCGCCGAGGCGCTCGAGCGCGGCCGCGGTGCAGCCGGCGATCGGCTTGCCGTTCTTCTCGGCATAGACCTGGACGAAGTGCTGCGCGAGCAGCGAGATGTCGTCGCGGCGATCGCGCAGCGGCGGCACGTTCACCGGGATCACGTTGAGCCGGTAGAACAGGTCTTCGCGGAACCGCCCCGCCTTGACCTCGCCCGCGAGATCGACGTTCGTCGCGGCGACGATGCGGACGTCGATCCGGCGCGGCTTGCCGCTGCCACCGAGCCGCTCGATCTCGCCCTCCTGCAGGACGCGCAGCAGCTTGACCTGGACGTGGCGGCTGATCTCGCCGATCTCGTCGAGGAACAGCGTGCCGCCATTCGCAGCTTCGAACCGGCCGTCGCGCGCGGTGGTCGCGCCGGTGAACGCGCCCTTCTCGTAGCCGAACAGCTCGCCTTCGAGGATCGACTCGGGGATCGCGGCGCAGTTGACCGCGACGAACGGACCCTTCGCGCGCGCCGAGTTCTCGTGGACCGCGCGTGCGAGGAGCTCCTTGCCGGTGCCACTCTCGCCGAGCAGCAACACGGTCGCCTCGCTCGGCGAGGCCTGCATCATGATGTCCATCGTCCGGCGCCACGCGAGCGACGTGCCGATGATCGCGCGGCGGCGCTTCTCGGCGAGCTGGGCTTTCAAGCTGCGGTTCTCGACGAGCAGCGACTGCTTCTCGAGCGCGTTGCGGACGATCCGGACCACGTGCGCGCGCTTGAGCGGCTTGGTCACGAAGTCGTACGCGCCTTCCTTCATCGCATCGACCGCGGTCTCGACCGTGCCGTACGCGGTCATCAACACGACCTCGGTCTCCG
>JBDUAS010000270.1:0-9388 GCA_040004535.1 Deltaproteobacteria bacterium | reverse complement strand
CGGCGATCATCTGCATCCACGTGTTGCCGAGTCCGCCGTACCAGTTGCCGAGCGCTTCGATGCCGACGGCCGCGACGACCGACAGCAGGCGGATCTGCATGTAGCTCGCCATCAGATCGCGGACCTCGGGCGTGTAGCTCGCGAGCCCGAGCACCGGTGTGACGAACGGGATCGCGATCGCGGCGACGATGCCGGCCAGCGCGGCGAAGCCGAGGCCGTACCACGCGAACCTGCGCGTCTGATCACGATCGCCACGGCCGACGAGCTGCGCGACGAAGCTCTGGACGATGAACGCCAGGCCCATCGGCAGCATCACGAACGTCATCGTGTTGAGCCCGCCCGTCGCGGTCGCGGCGATCGCGTCGGAGCCGAGGTCCTTGACCTGGATCGCGTCCGCGAACGTGATCACGGACTGAGTCGCGCGTGCGAGCACCATCGGCAGCGCCAACGCGAGCAACGTCACCAGGCGCGACCGCACCGGCGCGAACCATGCTTCTTCCGACCCGATCGTGCAAGGATCCATCATGGCGAAAGCCACAGGCGAGCTGCTCCACGTCGCCGGTCACGACGTGACCGTGTCGAATCCCGAAAGGGTCTATTTCCCCGATCACGGGATCACGAAGCTCGAGCTCGTTCGCTACTACCTCGATGTCGCGGAGGGCGCGCTGCGCGGCATTCAGCGCCGGCCGATGGTGCTGAAGCGTTACGTCAATGGGCAGGGCACCGAGCCGTTCTTCCAAAAGCGCGCCCCGGCGAAGCGGCCGCCGTTCGTCGGGATCGCGACGTTCGACTACGCCTCGGGTCGTCACGCCGACGAGTGCGTGGTGTCGAACGCCGCCGCACTCGTGTGGGTCGTCAACCTCGGCTGCATCGAGCTCCATCCGCACGCGGTGCGCGAGACCGCGATGGAACAGCCCGACGAGCTGCGCATCGATCTCGATCCCGTACCCGGCGTACCGTGGTCGCAGATCGTCGACGTGGCGCGGGTCGCGCGCGAGGTGCTCGCGGAGCTTGGCCTGGTCGGCTGGCCGAAGACGTCGGGCTCGCGCGGAGCGCATCTCTGGGTCCGGATCGCGCCGGAGTGGCCGTTCGCGACGGTGCGCCGAGCCGCGCTCGCATTCGCGCGCGAGGTCGCTCGGCGCGCACCGGCGATCGCGACTGCGGCGTGGGCAAAAGAGGAGCGCCGCGGCGTATTGATCGACTACAATCAGAACGCGCGCGATCGCACGACGTGCAGCGCGTACTCGGTGCGCGCGACACCAGATGCGCGCGTGTCGATGCCGCTCGCGTGGGACGCGTTTCTCGCGTGCGATCCGCGCGAGTTCACGCTGCGCACCGTTCCGGCGCTGTACCGCGCGCACGGTGACGCGCACGCGGCGATCGACGATCACGCGGGTCGGATCGAGGCGCTGCTCGCGCTCGCCGACCAGCAAGACGGTGGGGTGAAGCCGAGCCGATCCAAGGCGCCGAAGACGAAGCTGCCGGTGATCACGATCGCGCAGGCGAAGCACAAGCCCGACGCGCTCGCCGGCCTCGAGCGCTGGAAGTCGCGCCATCCCGAGCTCGTCCCGTTGCTCGCACCCGAGGACGTGATCGTCGACACCAACCGCGGTCGCGCGACCGCGTGGTACCGGATCCGGATCAACTTGAAGAACGTGCCGGCCGAGCTCCATCCGGCGGTCGAGCCGGCGGATCCCGACTACGATCCGAAGACCGAGTGGCTCGGCGCAGCCGACTAAGTGAACGCCTAGATCCCGACCATCAGGTTCGGCGAGATGTGATTCGGATCGAGCATCAAAACGCCCCGCGCCTCATACAGGATGATGAATCCCTGACCACCGCCACCGCCACCGCCACCGCTCGTCGTTCCGGCAGTGCCGATCGCGCCATTGGCCTCACCGATCGCGCCGGCGCCGCCGTTCGGTACCCCGCCGGGAGCGGCGACCGCCGGGTCCGTCGAGGTGCCTCCAATCACCGCGTTGCCGCCGGCGCCCCCGCCGCCACCGTTCGCGAACAGCTTCGCGCCGGGCTGGGAGAACAGGTCGAACGTGACCGTGGGACTGTCGAACGCGATCAGACCACCGCTGCCGCCAGCACCGGCGCCGCCATCCGGTGCGATGCCGCCGCCACCACCGCGCCCCGACGCGTTGATCGAGCCCGTGTTCGACACCCGGACGACGTTGTGCGCGGTGAGGTAGAGCGCGCCACCGCCGTTGCCACCTTTGCCGCCGCTACCGCTGATCCCGCCGCCGCCAGAGCCACCGATGCAGCCGCCGCGGATGTCGACCACAGCGGGCGAGAGGGCACCGGATGGTGCGGCGATGCCGGACTTGCCCGCACCGCCCTTGCCGCCTTTGGTTTGCCACGAGCCACCCCCGCCACCCCCGCCGCCACCACTCGTGCCGTTGGGACTTGGATCGCCGGCGGTGCCCTCGCCGGTGGTCGTGCACACGCCTGGATTCGCGCCGCCACCGCCGGTCAGGTTGATCGATCCGGTGATCGTGATCGTATCGAGCGCTGCGAGCACCAACGGCTTGTCACCGGTGACGACGAGGCTGGTAGTCACCGTGATGACGTGCGCCGGCACGACGCAGACTGGATTCATATCGGCGCCGTTGCTCGCCTGATAGTCGCATAGCTGGTTCGCGGTCGTATCGAACGGACCGGAGAGGTCGAGCATGGCCGGCGAGTCCGTGTGCACGCAGTAACGGATCAGGCCAGCGCCGCCCATCCCATACTTGCCGACGAGCGTGCAGACCGGGTTTTGGGTATCGCTGTGCGGCTCGGTGGCATCGATCACGCCACTGCCGCCGCCGGGGATCTTGTCGATGTGAAACACGATGTCGCAGCCGCTCGGCGCGCACGCCAGGAGCAGGAGCAACAGCAACCGGCGCATCACGACGATGATACGCGATCGCCGCCGAAGATCTGCGCGATCTCGAATGCGGGAGTCTCTTCGAGCTGGTCGTAGCGACAATCGCTCGGCGCCTTGTCGAGACGCCAGCGCTGGAAGTGGGTGCCGTGGCGAAACCGGGTGCCCTGCAGGTGGTCGTACGAGACCTCGCAGACCCGATCGAGCTTGAGCGGCTCCCACGACAGATCCTTGCCGCGATTCCACCGCGACGACGCGCCGGGTTTGCGCTGCGGCGCCTCCGCGTCGGCGTCTTGCCACTCGGCCCAGTCCTTCCACGGATGATTCTCGCGATCGCGCAGCGGCTTCAACAGCTCCGCGAGCTCGGCACGCACCGTCTGCTTGAACCCCGCGCACACGCCGACGTGATGCAACACACCGGCGGCGTCGTAGAGGCCGAGCAGCAGCGAGCCGACGAGCTTGTCGCGGCCGCCCTTGTACCAGCGAAAGCCCGCGACGACGCAGTCGGCGGTGCGCTTGTGCTTGATCTTCCACATCGCGCGCTTGCCGGGCTGATAACCGAGCCCTTCGGGCTTCGCCATCACGCCGTCGAGCCCGGCACCTTCGAACCGCTGGAACCAATCGCGCGCGACCGCGCGATCGCGAGTCGCCGGCGTCACGTGGATCGGCGGCTTGACGTCGGCGAGTGCGGCGACCAACCGCTCGCGCCGGTGGAGTTGCGGCACCTCGCGCAGATCCTCGTCGCCGAGCGCGAGGATGTCCCACGCGATATACGAGCTCGGCTTGGCGGCGGCGAGCATCGCGACGCGCGACGCGGCGGGGTGGATCCGCAGCAGCATCGCGTCGAAATCGAGTCGGCCTTCGTGCGCGATCACGATCTCGCCATCGAGCACGCACTTGTCGGGCAAGCCGGCGCGCAGCGTGACCTCGAGCTCCGGAAAGTACCGGCCGAGCGGCTTGAGATCGCGGCTTTGAAGGTAGAGCTCGTCGCCCGCCTTGAACACGAGCGCGCGAAACCCGTCCCACTTCGGCTCGTAGATGAATTGTTCGCCCTCGGGGATGTCGGTGGCGAGCTTCGCGAGCATCGGCTCGACAGGTGGTTGAAACGGAAGTGCGAGCGCCACGGCGCCGCTACGCTATCATCGTGCGATGCGTGCCGCGCTGGTTTTGCTGCTGCTCGCACGCGCCGCGAATGCGGGAGACCTGTGCGCGCCCACCGTGAAGCATCACGGCGCCGCGATCGATCTCGATCTCGTGCGCGCCGATCTCCACGACGTGCTGCGCTTGCTCGCGGACACCGCGAAGCTCGACCTCGTCGTCGGAGATCAGGTCAGCGGCGCCGTCACGTTGCACCTGAAGCAAGTGCCATGGGACGCCGCCGTGTGCACGATCGCCGCGCTTCATCATCTACGCGTCATGCTCGACGACGGAATCCTGCTGGTCCGAAAGTAACTACTCGGGTTGCAGAATTCCGATCGCCGCGCCCGCGAGATCGCGCAGCACGGCGAACTTGCCGACGCCTGGGACCGCGGTCGGCGGCACCATGCTGGCTCCGCCGAGCTTCTTCGCTTTGTCGTGCGTCGCATCGGCATTCGCGACGTGGACGTACGGCAACCAGCTCTGCGGGACACCGGGCATCGGCGACTTCACGATGCCTGCGCGTGGCTGGCCGTCGGACTTGAGCTGCGTGTACGTGCCCATGCCGCCCATGTCCATCTTCTCGACCTCGAAGCCGCCGAGCGCCTGATAGAACTTCACGGACGTCTCGACGTCGTCGGTGTAGAGCTCGTTCCAGCAGAACGAGCCCGCGGCCTTGCGGTAGTCGCCGCCGGGTGCGCGGTTCGTCGGCTGCCACAGCGCGATCACGCCGCCGAGCGGGTCGGCGATCACGGCCATCTTGCCGACGCTGATGTCCATGGTGTCCATCAGCACCTTGCCACCGAGCTTCGCGGCGAGCTTTGCCGACGCGGCGGCATCCTCGACCTGGAGATGCGACAGCCACCACGCATCCGGTGCGCCCTTCATTCCGGCAGCAGCGGGCTGCGCGTAGCCGCCGATCGTGGCGTCGCCCGCCGCGATCATCGTGTACGCGCCTTTCTCCATCGGCACGGACTGGGTCGACCAGTTGAACAGCTCGCCGAAGAAGCCTTGCGACTTGGCCAGCTCCTTGGAGGAGTACTCGAACCACACGAAACGACCGGTTGGGATTTTGTTCGTCATAACCAAGGGACGAACGGTCCCACGCCCGATCGACAATCTCGATAACTGCTCAGGATCGCAGCGCGATCGGCTGGCCCTCGGGAACAAACTTCATCGACACCGAGTTCAGGCAGTAGCGCTGCCCGGTCGGCCGGGGACCGTCGTCGAACACGTGGCCGAGGTGCGCATCACAACGCACGCAACGAATCTCGACCCGGCGCATCCCATGACTGACGTCCGAGATCTCTTTGACGTGCGCCGGATCGTACGGCTGAAAGAACGACGGCCAACCGGTGCCCGACTCGAACTTCGAGCTGGACGAGAACAGCGGTAGACCACATAGACGGCACGCATAGGTGCCGGGTTGCTTCTGATCGAGCAACAGTCCGCAAAACGCCTGTTCGGTGCCCTGATGCAGGATCACATGACGCTCCTCGGGAGAAAACTCTGCCGCGAGCGCGGTCACCTGCGGCTCGGAGAGCGGGGTGACGTCGTAGCCGGACTTGGAGGTGGTCATACCCACGGCATACGACGAAATCTCTCAAAAGTTACTGCTATCCTCCTCCTCGATGGGCGACCCCGAGGACGAGCTGGCGCGCACCGCGACCGCGCCCGGTTCTCGTAGCGGCGCCGCGGAGCCGGAGCTCGGCGCCACGCTCGGCCGCTATCGGCTCGAGTGCACGCTCGGCGAAGGCGGCATGGGGGTCGTCCACGCCGCGTTCGATCCGGATCTCGAGCGTCGCGTCGCGCTCAAGGTGTTGCGCTCGGTCGATCAGCTCGGCGATGCGCGGCAACGCTTGTTGCGCGAAGCGCGCGCGATGGCGCGGCTCACCCACGAGAACGTCGTCGTCGTCCACGAGGTCGGTACCGCGAACGATCGCGATTACGTCGCGATGGAATTGATCGACGGCCAGACCCTCGCCGAATGGCTGGCCGGCAAGCCGCGCGAGGTCGGCAAGATCGTCGACGCGTTCTGCGCCGCGGGCCGCGGGCTCGCCGCCGCGCACGCCGCGGGCCTCGTCCATCGCGACTTCAAGCCGCACAACGTGCTGCGCCGCCGCGACGGCCGGATCGTCGTCACCGATTTCGGGCTCGCGCGCGGAGTCGAGGTGGCGCCGATGCCGCCCGCGGCGGCGGCGGTCGCCTTCGATGTCACGCTGCGCCCTGGGGCCGTGGGTTCGGCCGCCGGCTCGCAGCCGAGCGGCTTGTCGGGCCTCACCCAGACCGGCGCGCTGATGGGCACGCCCGCGTACATGGCGCCGGAGCAATGGACCGGCGGCACCGTCGGGCCGCCCGCCGATCAGTTCGCGTTCTGCGTCGCGCTGTGGGAAGCGCTCACCGGCGAGCGACCGTTCAAGGGCGACACGGTCGAGGAGCTCAAGACCGAGGTCAAGCGCGGCCCCGAGATGCTCGATCAATCCAAGCTGCCACGCCGGCTGCGCCGCACGCTGGTGCGCGGGCTCGATCCGGATCCGGCGAAAAGGTGGCCGAGCATGGATGCGCTGCTCGCGAAGATGGTGCGCGTCGATCGCCACGTCGGGCTCGCGTTCATGCTCGCGGGCGGTGCACTCGTCGCGGGCGCCGTCGCGATGATCCTGCTGCACCGGACCCCGGCATGTGATCCGCCGGCGCTCGAGCCGACCGACGTGTGGTCGAAGGCCTTTGCGGTCGGCGTGCCGCCCGGCCGGTCGGAATTGTTCAACACGCAGATCAGTCACTGGGCCGTTTCGCGCGCCACCGCGTGTACGGCCGATTCGATCGTACGGCCGCTCCAGCTCCATTGCCTCGATCAGGTGCTCGCACGGATGAACGTCATCCGTAAGGCATATACAGGGCTCGCGAAGCCGACCGAGGAGGATCTCGCGGACAGCCTCGTCGATCCCTCGGTGTGCCTGACCCCCTCGCCACCGCGGCTCACGCTGTCCGACACAGCCGATACCGTTGGTGCGTTCACCTTGATCGCTCGCAGTGACGCCGATCCGAAGCATCCGCCGCTCGCCGAGGCCAAGACGTTCGCCGCGCGGCCCGGGCTCGATGCATGCAGCCGCGCGCTCGCGCTCGTCGCGGTCGAGAACGGCGAAGAAGAGTTCCCGGCGAAGCGCACCGCGATCAGCGACGCGCTCGCGGCCTCGGAGCAGTGCGAGGACGAGCGCCTACAAGCCGAGTTGCTGATCGCGAACGTGATCTATCAGTTCGAGCTTCCGCTCGTCGGTCCGCGCGGGATTCATGCGATCGAGAGGGCGAGCGCGGCGGTCGAGAAGGTCAAGGAACCTCAACTGACGGCGCGGATCGACATGTTGCGCAGTCTCGTCGCGAGCCAGCAGGATCGCTGGAAAGAGGCCTACGCGCTGATGGACGACGCGATCCAGGCGCACGTCGCCGTCAATCAGCCGCGTGGCGCCGTACGTGCCGCGCTCGAGGCGATCGAGCTGCGCCTCGAGCGCAACACCATCAGCGACGAGAACGACGTGCGAGCGATCGTCGCGAAGTGGCTGCCGGTCGCCCGAACCCTGCAAGGTCCCGACGAGGATCATCTCGCGATCCAGCTCGAGCGGGACGATGCGCTCGCGCGTTACTGGCTCGGCGATGTCGCCGGCGGTCATGCCGAGCTCGTGCGGCTATGGACGCCGGTACCCGACGCCAAGAACGATTTCAAGATCGAAGGCGACGTCGTCGACCGGGAGGGCAAGCCCGTGGCCGGCGCGACCGTCGGTGCGGGCGCCGTGATCTACATCGATTCGATCGGCCTCCTGCCGATGCCGAGCTTTCACCGTCCGGACGGTCATTTGCGGATCGTCACGACCGACGACCAAGGTCACTTCTCGATCCCGGATGGTCCGGAGCGAGGTTCCGTCGTCGCGCAGCTCGGCGATCGTCGCTCCGTCGCGGTCGCCGTCGGGCATCAGGTCAAGCTTGTCGTGCAGCCGACGCGCCGGCTCGCCGGCAAGGTCACGCTCGGTGGTTTCGATTACACGCAGGCAACAATCCTGATCGAGGATCCGAACGATCCGACCGGCATCCAGATTCAGCGGATCGCGATGGTCATGCCAGATGGCACGTTCAGTGCCGATGGCGTGCAGCAGACCAAGGTTTCCGTTGGGGTCGGGGTCACGCGCGATGGCCGCCACGGCCACGTGAATTTCATCCCCGTGCCGGCAGGGCACGAGCCGGTGACGGGCTTGAAGCTCGAAGCCGCCGCGACGACGCGTATGCTCGACGTGATCGTGCGGAGCAAGCTCACGACGCCGATCGAGACGTCGCAGCTCCTGATGTTCTCCGGCAAGCAGCACTTCACGACTGCAGGTCAGCTGAATGCCGCCGCCTCGAACGGCGCGGCGCTCGCGCAACAGTGGGCCGAGCACGTCAGCGGGGAGCACCTGCCGAAGACGCTCGTGCCGAAGTATCGCAACGGGGATCTGATCGGTCACTTCACCGATGTCCCCGCCGGCGATGTCACCGTCTGCGCCGTCCCGCTGCCGAACGACTTGATGGACAACGTGGCGATGAAGAAGATCCAGGCCCACATCAACGAGCTCGGCGTCGATTGCGAGAGCGTCGATGGCCAAGCCGACATGGTCGTCGTCGCATCGAGTCCGCCGAAGAACTTCGATTAGGCGGCGGGGTTCAACGCAGCGCTTGGCCGTCGAACACGCGATCGTGCTCGCTGCCTTCGCCGATCCGGATCAGCGCGGACGCGAGCACGTCGGGCGTCGTCGAGCTCCACTTGGCCTTCAAGGTGTTCGAGAACAATCCCGCGACCGCCAGGATGCCGTCGCCGACGATCGCACCGGCGCGCTCGCCGGGTCGGGATTCATCGCGCTCGCCGGTGATGATTGCGGGGCGCGCGATCACCCATTCGAGGCCGGAGCCGCGGACCGCGTCCTCGGCCTTGCCGCGCGCCTTCATGTACGCACCGCGCGCGTTCGCATCGGCGCCGAGGCCCGAGAGATAGACGAGCCGCGGCTTGGCCTTCGAGCTCGTCGCGGCATCGACGGCGATCCGGGTCAGGCCGTAATCGATCTTCTCGTAGATATCGCCGTCGACGGAGTCGGCCTTCGCGCGTCCCTTCGTCGTGCCGATCAAGATGTAGAGCTGGTTCGCGCCCGCGGCATCGATCGCCGCGGCGATCGCGGCGGCGGCCCACTCCGATGCATCGACCTTTGCACCGAGCGCCTCGAGCTTCGGCGTCCACTCGGCGGCGCTCTTCGGCCGCACGTGCGCGACGACGGGCGTCGCCCGAACGGCGAGCTGGCGGACGACCTCGCGGCCGACGAAGCCGGTCGCCCCGAGGACGTAAGCGGTCACAGCTTGGCCAGG
>JBDUAS010000061.1:0-29952 GCA_040004535.1 Deltaproteobacteria bacterium | reverse complement strand
ACGAGATCCACCGGTTCTCGAAGACCCAGCAAGACGCGCTGCTGCCCCACGTCGAGGCCGGCACGGTCACGCTGATCGGCGCGACCACCGAGAACCCGAGCTTTGGCGTCGTCGCCGCACTGCTGTCGCGTTGTCGCGTGGTCCGGCTCGAGGCGCTCGACGAAGCGCAGCTCGCGGAGCTCGTCGCGCGCGCACTCGGCGATAGCGAACGCGGGCTCGGCAAGCTCGACGTCGCGATCGACGCGGAGACCACCGCGCAGGTCGTCGCGGCGGCCGCCGGCGATGCGCGCCGGTTGTACTCGGTGCTCGATGTCGCCGCGGATCTCGCACGCCGCGCGACACCCGATGGCACCGCGACGATCACGGCCGAGCACGTCGCAGAGGCGGCGCAGGGTCGCTCGCTGCTCTACGACAAGGCAGGCGACGAGCACTACGGCGTGGTCTCGGCGTTCATCAAGAGCATGCGCGGCTCGGATCCGGACGCCGCGGTTTATTGGATGACGCGGATGCTCGAGGCCGGAGAAGATCCGAGGTTCGTGCTGCGCCGCATGGTGATCTTCGCGAGCGAGGATGTCGGCAACGCCGATCCGCAGGCGCTCGTCGTCGCGACCGCGGCGCTGCAGGCGTGCGAGCTCGTCGGTTTGCCCGAGGGCGTGCTGCCGCTGACCCAGGCGGTGACGTACCTCGCGCTCGCGCCGAAATCGAATCGCGCGATCGTCACCTACGGTGCGGCGCGCAAGCTCGTCAGGGACCACGGCGCGCTGCCGGTGCCGCCGAAGTTGCGCCCCGACACGGTCGCCGGCCGCGCGCTCGGCCATGGCCAGGGCTACAAGTATCCGCACGAGTTCGAGGGCAACTACGTCGCCGAGGACTACCTGCCCGAGAAGTTGGTCGGCACGAAGATCTACGAGCCGTCGAGCTCGGGCTTCGAGGCCGAGCACCAGAAGCGCCTCGCGGAGCTGGCCGCGCGTAGGAAGAAGTGACCAGCGGGCTCGAACCAGGTTCGAGCTTGCTGGCGAGCGGAGCGAGGTCCAGTAGATGACATCTCCAGCGTGGCTGTGGGAACCGCCGGTCCGCGCCGACGTGGTGCCGAAGCTCCAGCGCGCCGCACTCGATCGGATGCGCGTGTTCGCGCCGATCGGGATGATCGGGATCCTCACGGCGCTCGCACTCTCGATCCCGTCGGGCGTACCGCTACCGCCGGTCGTGCTCGCGATCAACATCGCACTGCTTGCGATCGGTATCGTGCTGTCGGTCGCGCTCGCTCGCGATCGCGTGCCGCTGCGCTTCGCGCACCCGGTCAGCGCGGTGATCTGGTTGCTCGCGCCCACGACGACGCTCGCGTCGTACCTCTCGACGCATCAAGCGACGCTCGTGTTGCCGCTGATGATCGGCGTCGCGACCGCCGCGCTCTGCGTCGACACGTGGTGGACGTTGTGCGCCACACTGCCGGTGCTCGCGCTCGGCATCCCGCTGTCGCTCCAGGCCGGCGGGTTGCCGGTGTATCCGCTCGCGCTGTGCGGGATCTGGCTGGTCGCGATGATCATGCAGGTCGGCTTGCGTCGCGCGTTGATCCACGCGGAGACCCACCGGCTCGACGTCGAATCGACCGCGCGCGAGCTCGCGCACGAGCTCGACGAGCGCCGACGTGCGGAGGCCGATCGCGAGAGGTTGCGCGATCAGTTCGTCCACGCGCAGCGGATGGACGCCGTCGGCACGCTCGCGGCCGGCCTCGCGCACGACATGAACAACATCCTCGGTGGCATCCTCGCGTACGCCGAGGTGTTGCACGCCGAGGCCACCGATCAAGCGGTGCGCTCCGACCTCGCGCGAATCCGGCAAGAGGCCGAACGCGGCGCGGCGCTGACCCTCAGCCTCGTCGCATTCTCGCGACGCGGCCAGTATCGCAAGCGCGCGATCCTCCTGCACTCGGTGCTCGACGACATGATGCCGCTCGTCGCGCGCACGCTCGGCCGTAACATCGTCGTCGCGCGCACCGATGGTCCGCCGACGATCATCGACGGTGATCCCGCGCAGCTCGGTCAGGTCGTGCTGAACCTGTGCATGAACGCGAGCGACGCGATGAACGGCAACGGCACGCTCGCACTCGGCACGGACGAGATCGAGCTCACCGAGCACCCGAAGCTGCCGCCCGGCCGTTACGCGAAGCTGTCGGTGGCCGACACCGGCAGCGGCATGGATGCGGATACACAGCGCCGCGCATTCGAGCCGTTCTTCACGACCAAGCCGCTCGGCAAGGGCACCGGCCTCGGGCTCGCGATGGTGTTCGGCGCGGTCGAGGCGCACGGTGGCACGATCGAGATCGAGAGCATCGTCGGCAAGGGGACGACGATGACGCTCCTGTTACCGGCGACCGAGGCGAACCCGACACTTCCCGCGTCGAGCGCCGAGGGCTCGGTGCGGCGCGTCCACGGCCGCGTGATGATCGTCGACGACGAGCCGATCGTGCGGTCGGCGACCGCGCGGTTGATCAAGCAGCTCGGACTCGAAGCGTTGACCGCGTCGGATGGCGAAGAGGCGCTCACGCTCTACAAGATCCACAAGGACGAGATCGTGTTGATCCTGCTCGACATGGTGATGCCGAAGCTCGCCGGCCCGGAGTGCTACCGCGAGCTACGCAAGCTCGGTTCGACACCCGTGCTGATCGTGTCGGGGTACGCGAGCGATGCGGTGACGCAGGCGCTGATCGAAGAAGGCGCCGAGGGTTTCCTCGAGAAGCCATACACGGCGCAGCAAATCGGCTCCGAGATCGATCGGATCCTAGGCAAGCGCGCCTGATCGACCGAACACGAACCCGCTAGTGCGCGTCGGGATAGATCCAGCCGCCGTCGGGGTAGAGCGCGGCATCCGGGGCATAGCCGCCGCCGTCGTGCGGACCCCCGCAACCTCCATCCGGCGCAAGTTGTGCATCGGGCCACCATGGGGTCCCGCCGTCCCAGTGGTAGTCCGCCGCATCCTCGGTGTAACAATTACCTCCGTCGTTATCACACGGCCCGTGGCCTGCATCTGGGCTCTCGAGATCCTGCTGGGACGTGATATGGCCGCCGAGATACAGCTCGCAGGCCGAGACCGCGAACGCGAACGAAGCGACGATCGGGATGAATAACGCGCGACGCATGATGACGTTGGTCGCCAGGACCCCCGCCGAAAGGATTTTTTCCTGCCGGCACGGGGTTCCGCGACTAACGGTGGGCGTGAGTCCATGGATCGTCGCTGCTCTGCTCGTGACCTGTGCGGTGCGCAGGGCGCGGGCCGAGCGCGCGATCGTGGTCGACGAAGCGACCACGGCGCCGTTCGCTCCCCAGGAGCTCGCCGCGGCGATCCGGGTGCGGATCGCGAGCGATGGCTCGCCGGTCCGGATCCGCGTGACCTCGACCGCGACCGGCGTGCGGATCGAGACGCGCGGCGAGGCCCGCGATGTCGCGCTCGGCGAGCTGCGCGGTGCGGATGCCGCTCGCATGGTGGCGCTCGTCGCGAACGACCTGTTGGTCGACGACCTCGCGGCGCCCGCGCCGCCGATGGTCGAGATGCGTGGTGAGCTACACGCGGCGCACGCGCCGGCCGAGCTCGGCGTGCTCGGCGACGTCAGCGGCTGGGACGGCATGCTCGGCGGTCTGTCGCTCGATCTCGCGATCCCGCGCGGCGCGTGGGCGATGACGTTCGAGGCCGGCGGCGGGGGGCTGGTCCAGAGCTCGCTGCACGTGCTCGCGGGCAACGTGCGGATCGATCCTGCGCTGCGGATCGACGGCTTCGAGCTCCGCGCCGGTGCAACGCTCGCCCCGTTGCTCGTGACGAACGGCGCCGGCGATCAGACCGTGCTCGTCGGTGCGAACGCGAGCGTGCGCATGCGGATCGGCTTGACCGCGGGCGTCCACGCGGTGCTCGCAGCCGGCGTCGACGCGTACGCGACGCACACCCAGTACCAGCTCGCGACGATGACGATCGCGACGCCATGGCTCGCGCCGTGGGTTGCGGCCGGACTCGAGGTCGGCCTGTGATCGCCGCACTCGCCGTGCTCGCCACGCTGCGTCCGCGCGCCACCGCGCACGACGACGACAAGTCGGGCGAAGGCCCGACGCGCAGCAACGCCGAAGGCGATGCGGAGGTAGATGACGATGCGACGTTGATCGCGCGCCACCGCGCCGGCGATCGCGAGGCATTCGCGACGATGTATCGCAACCACGCCGCCGCGGTGTATCGCCGGCTCGGCCGGATCCTCGGGCCGGTGCCCGAGCGCGACGACCTGACCCAGGACGTCTTTCTCGCGTTGCATCGCGCGCTGCCCGCGTTTCGCGGCGAGGCGCGGCTGACGACGCTGATCCATCGGATCGCGATCAACAAGGCGTGCGAGCACCTCCGCCGTAACGCCCGCCGCCCGGCGGTCCCGACCGAGGGCGCGGTGTTCGATCAGTTGCTCTCGCTCGCAGCCTCGCCGGCCGAACGCGCGAGCTGGCGCGAAGAGCTCGAGCGCGTGTTCGCTTGCCTCGCGAAGATCAAGCCGAAGAAGCGCGTCGCGCTGCTGCTGCGCGTCGTCGACGGGATGTCGTTCGAAGAGATCGCGGTCCTCGTCGACGCGACGCCGGAGGCGGTCGCCAAGCGCGTCCAGCACGGCCAGCGCGAGCTCGACGAGCTCTATGGCCGCGCGTCGCGTGAAGCGAGGATGTCATGAGCCGCGACGACATGTTCAGCGACGCCTTGCGCGCTGCCGCGGCCGCCTCCGAGCGCCGCGACGAGCTCGTGCGCGTCGCGCTCACCACCGGTGACGAGCTGGACGATATCCGGCGTGCGAAGATCTGGACGCGCGTCGAAGATCGACTCGACGAGCCCGTGCACACGCCGTGGCGCTGGTTGCTCGCGGGCGGCGCGGGTGCACTCGCGCTCGCCGCCGCGGTGATGCTGGTCGTCACCCACCGGCGGAGCGCGCCCGATGGGTTCGTCGCGCCTCCCGATGCGACGCTGTCGCTGCGCCTCGGGCACGCGCGCGCCGCGCTTGTCGGGCCGGCGCGACTCGACGTGGTGGAGACGACGGAGCGCACCACGACGGTGGCGCTGCGCAGTGGACGCCTGCTCGCGGAGTTCGAGGGTGGCGAAGGTCGTTCGCTGCGGATCGAAGCTCCCGGCGCGACGATCGAGATCGTCGGCACTTTGTTCGCAGTCGATGTTCATGATGCGGTGACGTGCGTGTCGGTCTCGCATGGCCGCGTGCGGATGATGACGTTCTCGCGCGTCCTGTTTGTCGACGGCGGCCACACGGCGTGTAGCGACTCGCCGGCCACGCACGCGCTTGCCTCCGATGTTGGCGAAGCGCTCGCGCATCACGCCGCGACGTTAGCGCTCGCGGAGGCCGCGCCTGTTCGCGACGCACCAGGTCCAGGTCGTCCACGACCAACTTCACCCGCCGCGTCCGATCCTGTCCCTGCCCCTGTCCCTGCCCCTGCCCCTGTCCCTGGTCCTGGTCCTCGAGCTGGAGCTGGTCCGCGAACCTCGTCCGCAACCGCATCCGCATCCTGGTCGCGATCGCGGTCGGCGTCGGTATCGGTATCGGGACCGGCATCGGGATCGGGATCGGCATCGGCATCGGGACCGGTATCGGCATCGGTATCGGAACCGGTGTCGGCGTCGGCACCGGCCGCGTCGACCGTGTTCGGCGATCCGCCGCCCGCTCCAACTCCTCAGCCCAACATCGTCAAACCAACTCCTCCTCCGTCCACCGCCACAGAGCTCTACCGCGCCGCCGAAGCCGCGCTCGCCCGGCGCGACCTCGCCGCCGCCGATCGCGCGCTCGCCACCATCATCGACACGCTCCCCACGTCTTCCCTCCTCGACCAGGCGCTCTACGACCGCGCTCGCATCGCCTACGATCGCCACGCCTTCAGCGACGCCCAGCACCACCTCGATCGCCTCGCCACGCTCCCCACCTCTCCCCTCCTCGAGCCCGGCGCGTTCCTGTCCTGCCGCATCGCGATCGCCGCGAACGACCCGCGCGCCGACGCTTGCCTCGCGACCTACCGATCGACCTACCCGCACTCGCCCCACGATCTCGACGTGCTCGGCCTCCTCGTCGAGCGCGCTTTCCACGCCGGCGGCTGCACCCGCGCCGCGCCGCTTGTCGACGAGCTCGCGCGCCTCTATCAGGCGACCACGCTCGCCCGCGGCTGGCGCACGAGGTGCCCGTGAGGACGCTCCTCGGCGCGCTCCTCGTCGCACTCGCGTTCGCACTAGCGTTCGCAGCCTGCGAGCGGATCGTCGTCCTCACGCCGTTCCCCGGTGGCGGCGACGACGGAGGCGCCGACTCGTTCGCCCCCGACGCGCACGTAGGGATGGACGGCGGCATGCACTTCGATGGCGGGCTACCGTTCCCCGACGCCGCTGCGGGCCTGGACTAAGCCAGGCGAATCCAGCGCGCCTTCGCCTGCTCGAGCTTGCCGCCGAACGTGGGCGGGAACGCGCGAGCGACGTAAGCGAACGCTTGCTGGATCAGCTCCGCGTCGATGTCCTTCGGCACTTCCATGTTCTGGTCGTGCGGATCGGGCTTGATGCCGAGCCGGACCACTTCGGTCAACCGAAGTACATGGAGGCGGTTGACGAACAGCGCGTGGGCGATGCCGAGGAACATCTCTTCAACGACTGGATCCAAGGCGGCCATAGGAGCCATGTTTGCTATCACATCTTGGCGACGCCGGGGAGTCCAGCGAACCGGCCATCGGGCAGGATCGCGTAACCCTGCACGTCGACATTGGATAGAACGACGTTGTCTTCGTGCCAGAGCGGGATCACCGGCAGGTCGCGGGCGACCAGGCGCTGGGCCTCCGCGTACAGGCCCTTTCTCTTGTCCCGGTCGATCTCGTGGCGGCCGGCGGCGGCCACCCGATCGAAGTCAGCGTTCCGGTAGGCCCAGCGGTTCTGGGCGTCGCGATCCTCATCCGTCGGGATCCGCGAGCTGTGGAAGTACGAGAAGTAGAAGTCGGGCTCGGTGATCGGCGTCGTCTGCATCGTCGCGATCTGGTAGTTGCCGCGCTTGATGTCGGCGAAGAACGTCGCGAACTCGAACGGCCGGACCTCGACCGCGATCCCGACCTCGGCGAGCTGTGCGGCGAGCACGTGGGCGATCGCGACTCGGAACGCGTCGGCCGACGTCTTGTACGTGAGCCGTAGCCGCACACCGTCGGGACCGGGGCGATAGCCGGCGGCGTCGAGCAACGCGCGCGCGCGGGGCAGGTCGCGGGTCCACCGCGGGACGTCACCGTTGTAGGCCCAGTGCGTCGGCGGCAACAGGCCCGTCGCGAGCACCGCGCGGCCCTGGAACCGGGCATCGATCACCGCCTGGCGATCGAGCGTCAGCGCGATCGCCTCGCGCACGCGCAGATCGCGAAGCACGGGATCCTCGTTGTTGAGCAGCATGTACGTGAGCAGCAGGCTGTGCGCCGCCGCGACGTGGACGCGCTCGCGCTCGGCGACCTCGTCGACGAGATCCGCGCGCACGGCGTTCTCGAGCAGGTCCGCGCTGCCGCCGACCAGCATCAGGATCCGCGCGGCCGTGTCGCTGACGAACCGGAGCTCGAGGTGCGGCAGCTTGGGCGGCTTTGCGAAGTACGGATTCGCATCGAACCGCGCGATGTACGGCGTCAGCTCCTTCAGGACCCACGGGCCTGCCCCGATCACCCCCGGCAACCGGCAAACGCCCGGTGGCGCGCCGTGGAACGACACGATGCCGAACTCGAGATCGCTGCGCAGCGTACCGAGCGGCTGCACCATGTGCATGCGGACGTGCTTCGGATCGATCGCCTCGACCAGCGTCCAGCGATCGCGGAAGATCTTCGAGTACAAGCTGCCGCACTTCGGATCGGCGACGGTCTGAAACGTGCGCGCGACATCGTCGGCGGTCACCTCAGTTCCGTCGGAGAATTTTGCATCGGCGAGCGTGATGTCCGCCGTGACCGGATCGGTCATCACGATCGAGGACGCGAGCGCGAGCGCCGGCTCGCCGTTGTCGGTCGAGACCGTCGTCAGGCCGATCGCGATCATGTGCGACACCGCCGCGTCGTAATTCGACAGCGTGAACCGCGGATCGACGTTGTCCGCGCGCTCCTGGAGCACGACGACCAGCGTGTCATCGGGCGTTCGCCGCCGCCGCGCATCGCAGCAGCACAGCGCTGCAAGAGCGGCGACCGTGATAGCGTTTACGCGTGGTGACATCGCGGCTTGCCGTGATCGCTGGGTGCGGCCTTCTGCTCGCCAGTATCGACGTTCGCACGGTGCGCTCGCAACCGGCGGCGCCGAGCGTCGCGTCGGCAGGCTCCGCAGTCGGCTCTGGCGCGGAGGCCGAGCCCGAGCCGACCGAAGGCGAAGAGGTCGGCACGGGTAGCGCGGCCGTCCTGACCGCACCGGCCGATCCGAAAGCGCGCACGGTCTGGCTGTCGGAGCACCTCGCCGCCGCGATCAGCGCGAAGACCACGGGCGCGAAGCCGTTACTCGGCAAGGCGCGGATCGGGGTCGCGGTCTACGACCTCGCGACGAACGCCGAGCTGTTCACGCACGATCCCGACCAGGGCCTCAACCTCGCTTCGAATACGAAGCTGCTGACCTCGGTCGCAGCGCTCGCCACGCTCGGCAGTGGATTTCGCTGGCGCACGGCGGTCTACGCCGATGATCTGGACGACAAGACCGGCAAGGTCGCCGGCGATCTGTACCTGCGCGGCCGCGGCGACCCGGTGCTGTCGGAGAACGACCTCAAGCAACTCGCGGCCGACGTCGCCGCGCGCGGCGTGCGCTCGGTCGAAGGCCAGCTCGTCGTCGATGCAAGCTACTTCGACACCGTGACCGAGCCGCCGCATTACGGCGAACAGCCGAAGGAGCGCGCCGCGTTTCGCGCCCCGATCGCCGCGCTCGGCGTCGCGCGCAGTGCCGTCACGATCACCGTCACCGGCGAGCCCGGTGGCCCCGGCCGGGTCACGCTCGACCCCGACGCGGGCGACTACGTGCGGGTCGCGAAGGCCGACGTCAAGACGATCACCGAGGGCCGCACGCGGATCCGGATCGACGCGAAGCCCAAGGCCGACCATCTCTCGATCGAGGTCACTGGCTCGATCAAGGTCGCGAACGGCAGCTACGACACGCGCAAGCGCGTCGACGATCCGGCGAAGTTCGCCGCGAAGGTGTTCGAGCAAGCGCTCGCCGATCGAGGCGTCCACATCGCGAAGCACACGATCGGCTCCGCCCAGGTGCCACCGACCGCGAAGCTGCTCGCCGCGCACGACTCGGCCGCGCTGTCGACCGTGATGCGCGCGATGAACAAGGAGAGCGACAACTACCTCGCCGAGTCGATCTTGAAGACGCTCGGCGCCGAGACCCGCACGATACCCGGGCCTGCGACGTGGGCCGACGGCACCGGCGCGGTCGCACTCGCACTCGGCAAGCTCGGGCTGCCGCCCGGCAGCTATCGTGCGGATAACGGCTCGGGTCTATTCGACGCGAGCACGGTGTCTCCGCATCAGCTCGTCACGCTGCTCCGCGCCGCGCGCAAGGACTACCGGATCGGCCCCGACCTCGTCGCGTCGCTCCCGACCGGTGGTGTCGATGGAACGCTGGCCAAGCGCTGGCGCGATCATGCCGCGCGCGGCCGGGTCCGCGCGAAGACCGGCACGCTCAACGCCGTGGTCTCGCTCGCAGGGTTCGCCGCCGTCGACGAAGCGCACCCGATTGCATTCGCGATCGTGCTCAACGACGTGCCGCAGGGGCAGCGTGGAGCGGCCCGCGCGATGGCCGACGAGATGGTCGACGCGATGATCGCGTACCTGGAAGCAAGCCATTAGCGAATGTGGTAGGACCGTCCCATGGCCGAGCTCAAGGGTTCCAAGACCCACACGAATCTCAAGGAAGCGTTTGCCGGCGAATCGCAGGCGAACCGCCGTTACCTGTACTTCGCGAAGGTTGCCGACGTCGAAGGTCACCCCGATCTGGCGGGCCTGTTCCGCGACACCGCCGAGGGCGAGACCGGCCACGCACACGGCCACCTCGACTACCTCAAGCGCGTCGGTGATCCGGCGACGGGCGAGCCGCTCGGCGACACCGCGACGAACCTCAAGGCGTCGATCGCGGGCGAGACCTACGAGTACACGACGATGTACCCGGGCTTCGCGAAGTCCGCGCGCGAAGAGGGCTTTACCGAGATCGCCGAGTGGTTCGAGACCCTGGCCCGCGCCGAGCGTTCGCACGCCGGCCGGTTCCAAAAGGGTCTCGACAGCATCAAGTAGCTGCGAATTCTCGGTAGCCTCGGGGTCATGCGCGAGCTGGCCCCGTTTTCGTTGGATGACCTGGCGACCGCGCCGTTCCACTGGGAACGCTCTGCGGTGATCGCCGCGACGCCGGAAGCGGCATTTGCCGAGCTCGGCAATCCATCGCTGTGGTTCGCGCTGATGCACCGCTCGGTGTGGAAGAGCGGCGCGACCAGCGGCGTCGGTGCGATCCGCGAGGTCCAGCTCCACGCGTTCGGCAGGTTTCGAGAGGTGATGCTGGCGTGGGACGAGCCCGGCCGCGATGGCCACGGCCGCGTCGCGTTCACGATGACCGGCGTGGATTCGCCGCTCGTCGACCGGATGGCCGAGGAGATGGTCGTCGCGCCGCATGCGAACGGCGTGAGCTTCACCTACGGCGTGTTCGCAGAGCCGTCGCGAATCGGTAAGCCGCTGCTGCCGGGCCTGCGCCTCGTCCTGCGCGGCCTGTTCGCCGGTGCCGTGCGAGGCCTCGCGAAGCGGACGGCGTGGAGCGAGAGCCGGGTTCGCGCTACACACGGGGCATGAACCTCGTCCGCCCGATCACGCGCCACGACATCAAGGGACCGAAGCTGTACGCGCCGATTCGCGATGACTATCGCAATCGGGTGATCGCGATGAAGGAGCACCGCCGCGTGCTGCTCGGCGACCGCGTCGAGATCGTGTTCGACAACCGGCTGATCCTGACGCTCCAGATCGAGGAGACGATCCGGCTCGAGAACCTCACGCGCGACGATCAGATCGACGAGGAGATCCGGCTCGCGAACGAGCTGATGCCCGCGCCCGATTCGCTCGCGGCGACGCTGTTCGTGCCGCTGCCGCCCGGCGCCGATGCGCGCGAGGTGCTCGGCCAGCTCGTCGGGCTCGACGAGCACGTCGTGATGACGATCGGCGATCACGCGATCCGCGCCGCGTTCGAGGCCGGCCGCGCCGAGGCTGACCGGATCTCCGCGGTCCAGTACCTGCGGTTCCCGCTCGACACGGCGGCCCGCGCGGCCCTGCTCACCCCCGGCACGCGGATCACGGTCGAGATCGACCACCCGCGCTACGCCCACCGCGTAGAATGTCCGGAGGAGATGCGGGCCTCGCTCGCAGCCGATTACGGAGAATGAGCGCGAGAACCGCGGAAAGTATGATGAGCGCGAGAACCGCGGAAAGTACAATGAGCATGAAGCTGGTCCTAGCGCTCGCTGTGTGTGCCGCCTGCGGCGGATCGAGGAAGCAGGCCGAATCGGAGAGAGAGCCGTTCAACTGCAAGGACCGCGCGGTGTCGTATGTCGCCGCGAAGAGCATGGGTGGCGACGAGGTCGGAGTGTCGATGGACTGCAAGGAAGGCGGTCCGCGGATCCTGCGCTGGCGCACCGACAAGCTCGGCAATCGCCAGAACGACGCGCATCCGATCTCGCCGGGCCAGTTCGATCAGACGTGGAAGGAGATCGACGGCACGGGCTGGCCGAACCTCCACGACTGCGCGAACGGCAGCCTCGAGAAGGGCGACCCGGTCTACCAGTTCGACATCCAGGACGACGAGAACAAGGCGTCGTTCTCGTGCCAGACCCGCGTGATGCCGTACCCGTACAACGACATCACCGACCCGCTCGACTTGCTCGCGCAACAGGGCCGCAAGCAGCTCGGTGATGACGAGCCAGCCGACGCGAAGGCACTCGACAAGAAAGACAAGCAACGGTGAGCACGGCGCCGCCGCTCCTCGGGACGACGGCGGTGATCACCGGCGCGAGCCGTGGCATCGGGCGCGCGATCGCGAAGCGGCTCGCCGATGCCGGCGCGGACCTCGCGCTGTGGGCGCGCGACCGCAAGGCGCTCGAGGCGGTCGCGAGTGAGGTCGCCGCGCGCGGGCGGATCGCGCAGGTGTTCGAGGTCGACGTCAGCGATTCGGCCGCGGTCGATCGCGCACGCGATCGGGTGCGGGCGACGATGCCCGCGGTGCGCACGCTCGTGAACAATGCGGGCGCGGTGCTGCGCAGCGAGACCGCGAAGATCAGCGACGCCGACTGGGCGCACGTGATGGCGGTCAACGCGAACGGCACGTTTTACGTGACGCGCGCGTTCCTGCCGGAGCTTCTCCGCGAGCACGGCCGCATCATCAATATAGCGTCGCGCGCGGGCCGCGAAGGGACTCCCCTATTGGCAGCGTATTGCGCGGCGAAGCACGCTGTCGTCGGGTTCACGAGAGCGCTTGCCGAGGAGCTGAGGGCTGGTAAGGTCTCCGTGAATGCGGTCTGCCCCGGCAGTGTGGACACGGAGATGCTTCGCCAAGGTCTTCCCGACGCGAGTCCGGACATGACCCCCGACGACATTGCACGCACGGTCGAGTTCCTCGCCGTGACCGCGCCGGCCGCACTCACGGGCTCCTGTATCGACGTCTTTGGCTAACCCCCATGCGCGACATGTTGGCTCCTCCGGATCCGGACACGCTGTCGTCGTTGCCGATGTTTCCGTTGCCCAACTGCGTGCTGTTACCGGGCGGCCTCTTGCCGTTGCACGTGTTCGAGCCGCGCTACCGCGACCTCACACGCGACTGCCTCGCGGGCAATCACTACATGGGAATCGCGCGGCTCCGGCCCGGCTACGAGACGACGTACTACGGCAAGCCGCCGGTGTACGAGCGGTTCGGCGTCGGCAAGATCATCTGTAGCGAAGAGCTGCCGGATGGCCGGTTCGCGCTGCTGCTGCGCGGCGTCGCGCGGGTCGAGATCGCGCGCGAGCTGCCGACCGAGCACGCGTATCGCCGGGTCGAGGCGCGGATGCTCGCCGACGCGGATCACGATCGCGACGAAGCGTTCGATCATCATCGCCGCTTGATCATGCTGTGCGATCGGCTCGCCGAGGTGATCGATGCCGGTGGCCCGCAGCTGCGCGATCTGGCGAGGTCGTTCGACGATCCGGGGATGTGCGCGGATGCGATCGCGGCGGCGCTCGTGATGGATTGCGATGCGCGCCAGGAGCTGCTCGAGGCGATCGATCCGATCGCGAGAGTCCAGCGCACGCTCGGCTACGTGAGCCACATGCTGTGCGAGCTCGCGCCGTGTCCTGAAGCCGTGAACTAGGGCTTCTTGTCGATGCGGTAGCCCTCGCGGCGCTTCTGCGCGGCGCGCTTCTCGGCATCGGACTTCGCAGCGGTCGCGCTGCCGAGCTCGGTCAGCCGGGTCTGGCCGGGGGAGCCGAGCTTGCCGAAGCGGGTGTAGTAGGTGCCGCCGCGGACTTCGATCTCCCAGAATTTCTTCTCGAGGTCGTGGACCAATCGAACTTTGAAATCGCCGTTCACGGATTCGGGCTCGGGCTCGGATCTCACCTTCGGAAGCGATTTGTTCGCGATCTTCGCGGCGGCGGGCTCCATGCGCGTGTTCTTCGCGACGGGAGAGGGCTTCGCGACGTCGACGCGCTCGCCGACGTAGGACGGGAAGCGAGGGACGCCGTCGTTCGACAGCTCTTGATAGCGAAACGTGATGATCGATCCGATCGCCGGCGGCGCCTCGCGCTCCGCGTCCGAGAACCCGGTGCCGACGTTGAACGTCGTGCCGTCGGCGAGCTTCGCGATCAGCGCGCCGAGCCGGCCCTCGTGCTTGCCGGCGCCCGGCGCGTGACCGATCACGGTCGCCTCGGCATCGTGGAACGTCTTGACCTTGAGCAGCGTATTCGAGCGGCCGACCGCGTAGATCGACTTCGGCTGGCGCAGCATGAGGCCTTCGCCGCCAAGCGCCTCGACGCGGAGCAGCTCCTCGCGCAGGTGATCCATGCCCGCGCACACGACGTGCTCGAGTGCACGCGCATGAGGCGACGCGGCGCGCTGCATCACCTTCTCGATGTGGGCGATTCGAGCTTCGAAGCCGCCCTTCGCCTCGGGCGCGTCGAACACGACGTACGTGACTTGCTTCCACTCGTCGGACTGCGCGCCCGATCGCACGATGCTCGTCGTCCGCTGGAACTGTTTGCGGCCGACCCACAGCTCGCCGTCGAGCGTGTCGGCGGGCAGGTCGGCGACGAACCAATCCGGCGCGTAGAACTTGTTGCCGAGCCGCGAGATGAAACCCTCGCCGTCCCAGTACGCACGGATGCCGTCGAGCTTCTCGCTCATCCACCAACCGGTCGGATCGTGGTCGGTCTCCCACTTGTGCGCGAGCAACACGGGAGGTGCTTTCGCACCGCCTCCGGCGACGCTATGCGTCGGGCGTCCGCCCGACTTGTTCTTGACGGTCGTCGCGGACCGCTGCGGCGTACCGGAACCGACCCGTGACGTCTCGAACGTGTCGCCGAGGTGCTTGCGGAGATGCTTGCACGTGCGCGCATCGACGGGCGCGCCCTGGTTCCTCCAGGCGGGGCACGTACACATGTACACCGCGCCCTGGCGCGTCAACGTGTACGTCGAGGTCGAGCCTTGGACCTCGACCGAGTCACCGTGTTCGAGCTCGCTCACGCGTCGAGCATAACGCGACTCAGACCATCGGGCCGACGCGGCCGCCCATGACGATCGCGTTGTACTTCGAGACCTGCGACTGGCGGTACAGGCGCACCAGCACGGCGCCACCGAGGGACGCGGCCCACAGGATCGTCATATCGCTGTCGCGCTTGCCGAAGTTCGTGATCAGCAGGACCAAGCTCGCGATGAACAGCACCGCGTACGCGATCTGCAGAAAGTTGATCTTCTTCTTCAGCGCGATGAGCTCCGGGCTCGGTCCCGAATCGATGACTTCCTTGTGCAGTCCTTCGTCCGCCATGACTCGAAGTTACTCTTTGTAGCCTTCCCCTGCGAGCATCTTCTTGAGGCGCTCGTGGGCCTTTTTCGCTGCTTCTGGCGACGCGTAGGTCTCGAGCGAGTCCATGCGCACCGTCTTGCCGTCGATGGACAGATAACAGCGGCCGGATCCGCGCGAGCGCGTAGGCATCGTGGCCGAGCCGCGGCTGGATGCCGAGTGCCTTGGCCTCGGCGAGGCGCGGCCCGAGATCCGGGTGGTGCGCCTTCAGGTACGTCGCCGCGAACGTACGCACGACCTCGGGCTGCTTCTTGTCCGTCGCCATCTCCCACAGCTTGTCGACGCCGCCGGGTAGCGCACGATCAGCGCGCCGAGCTGCGGATCGCCGACCGCGATCGCGCGCTCGAGATCGGCGTACGCCAAGTGCGAGGCCGCGCGCGGATCGTCCGGAGTGCGACTGAAAATTCGCGACTACTTGCTGGTTACTTGATCACGGCGAGCCGTGGCGACCGCTTCGGCTTCGACAGCACGCCTCGCGCGATCTCGAGTGCGGTCTTCGTCGCGAGGTCCATGAACAGCGCCGCGTTCTCCGAGTCCGGGCTCGCGACCACGACCGGTACGCCGGCATCGCCGCCGAACCGGATCCGGGTATCGATCGGAATCTCGCCGAAGAACTTCGCACCGATCTCCTGGGCCAGCCGCTTGCCGCCGCCGTGGCTGAAGATCTCGTCGGTGTGCCCGCACGCCGGGCACTTGTAGTAGCTCATGTTCTCGACGATCCCGAGGATCGGAATCTCGACCTTCTCGAACATCGCGATGCCCTTCACGACATCGACGATCGAGACCTCCTGCGGCGTCGTCACCATCACGGCGCCCGCGATCGGGATCAACTGGGACAGTGACAGCTGGACATCGCCGGTGCCCGGCGGCAGGTCGCACACGAGGTAATCGAGGTCCCCCCAGTCGACATCGCCCAGGAACTGCTGGAGCAGGCGATGGACCATCGGTCCGCGCCACACCACTGCCTCGTCCTTGTCGACAAAGAAGCCGACCGACACGACGCGGAGGCCGTGCATCAGCGCGGGGATGATCCGCGAATCTTTCGACGCTTGCGCCGGGACTTCCGGCGAGCCGAGCATCGTCGGGATCGACGGCCCGAACACGTCGGCGTCGAGGAGGCCGACCTTCGCGCCGTGCTTCGCGAGCGCGAGCGCGAGGTTGACGGCGACCGTCGACTTGCCGACGCCGCCCTTACCGGCCGCGACCGCGACGACGTTCTTCGGGCCCTTCAGCACGGCCTTGTCACTCGGCGCGGGCGTGAACGCGGTGTTGACGTCCGCGATCACGGTGACGCGCTTTGCACCGACCGGCTTCAGCGCGGCCTCGATCCGCTGCTGGAGCTCGCGGCGGAGCGTGACCGGGTACGCGTGGGTCGGGATGTCGAGCCGCACGAGCACCTCGTCGCCCTGGATCTCGAACGTCCGCAGGATCCGAAAGCTGACGATATCTTGCTCGAACGCCGGATCGATGACGGTAGCGAGCGCGGTTTTGACTTGGTCTTCGGTGATCACGGTAGATGGCCCATCTTCTCGCGCTTCGCCTCGAGGTATTGCGCGTTGTGCTCGGTCACGCCGGCGTGATGCGGCTCGAGTGCCGAGACCGTCATGCCGGCCTCTTCGAGCCCGCGCCGCTTCGCTGGGTTGTTCGTCATCAGGCGCACCGAGGTGACGCCGAGGTCGCGCAGGATCTCGGCCGCGATCGCGTACGACCGCGAGTCCGCTTCGAACCCGAGCTCGAGGTTCGCCTCGACCGTGTCCTTGCCCTGATCCTGGAGCTCGTACGCGCGGACCTTGTTGCCGAGGCCGATCCCGCGGCCTTCCTGCACCATGTAGACGAGCACGCCGCGGCCTTCGCGGCCGATCTTCTCGAGCGCCGCGTCGAGCTGCGCGCGGCAGTCGCAGCGCAGGGAGTGGAGGACCTCGCCGGTGAAGCACGACGAGTGGACCCGGGTCCGGACGTCGGCGCCGGTGACATCGCCGAGCACCATCGCGACGTGCTCTTCGTCGACGAGGCCGACCGCGGTCGCCCCGAGCCCACCCGCTTGGCCGGTCCGGTACACCACCACGCGGAACTCGCCGTAGGGGGTCGGCAGCCGGGCCTCGGAGTACCTCTCAAGCATCTGTTGGGGGCGTGTATGGCCCCCCGCCGGAGCCTTGTCAATGCGCTGCCAGGACGCCCCGCAAATGGTAGGGTTGCCTTCGCAATGGCAGTGCGACCGACCGTGATCTGGCCCGATGCACGGCTCCGCGAACCGACCGTCGAGGTCACTGCGATCGATGATTCGGTCCGCGAGCTGTATCGCGATCTGTGCGACTCGATGTACGCCGAAAATGGGCTCGGCATGGCGTCGCTCCAGATCGGCGACAACCGCAAGATGTTCATCGTCGAGCCCAAGCTCGCCGGGTTGACCGAGAACGACCCGCCGGTCGCGTTCATCAATCCCGAAGTGATCGAGGCGAGCGACGAGATCCAGGACAGCGAAGAAGGTTGCCTGTCGTTCCCCGACATCTACATCAAGGTCAAGCGGCCGATGCGCACGCGCGTCCGTGCGCTCGGCATCGACGGCAAGACGTTCGAGATGAGCGGCGAAGCCCTGTTCGCACGCTGCCTGCTGCACGAGAACGATCACCTGACCGGCAAGCTGCTCGTCGACTTCGTCGGGCCGCTGAAGCGCCAGATGATCAAGAAGAAGCTGCAGAAGGTCAAAGACGCCGAAGCCGAAGACGCGGAGGCCTAGCTTCCGCTACGGACTGTCGGGGCCTGCGGAGTCACTCGGATCGGTCGTCACGTCCGCGGCCGGTCCGAACGGCTCGACGCTCCAGATCACGCGCTGGACGATGAGGCCATCGAGCACGCGAAGCTCGCGTGGATCATCGCCTTCGAGGCAAGAGCGATCGAAGTTGACCGCGACGTGCTCGCCGGACTTGTAGCAGGTCGGGTTCGAGCCCCAGCATTCGCAGCGGGTCAGCGCTTTCGAGTCCTGGAACGACTCGCCCGCGCGCCACGTACGATCTTCCACCCGCACGCGGTTGCTCGTCGCGTGGACGTTGAACACGCTCGCGTCGTCATTGATCACGACGAACCCGAGCTTCTGCTTGCCATCGAAGATGTCGTACTCGAGCTGTGGATCGTTCACGGGCACGACGCGATACACCGGCAACAACGCGCGCAGGTTGGTCAGCGTCGCGACGGTCGCCGCGCTGATCGGCCCCCAGCCGTGCTGCGTGATCACGAGCCCCGCTTGCGACTTCGTCGGCGCGAGTGGCGCCGGTGTGGCCGACCAGCAGCCGCTGACCGCGAGCACGACAATCCACGCGAACCGCATCGCGTCGATTGTAACTCGGTGTAGGGTCCGCGCATGGACTCCGTCTTCGTGCGCGGCCTCGAATTCGAGGGCAACCACGGCTACTCCGCGGCGGAACGACGCGGCACGCGGCGGTTTCGCGTCAACCTCGAGCTCGAGCTCGAGCTCGGCGCCGCGGCAAAATCGGATCGGATCGCCGACACCGTCGACTACTTCAAGGTCAGCGAGATCGTCGTCGCGCTCGGCACGAAATCGACGTTCCGCTTGCTCGAGGCGCTCGCCGGCTCGATCGCGGAGAAGATTCAAGAGCTGTATCCGCGCGCGGCGGTGTCGATCGAGCTCGAGAAGCTCGCGCCGCCCTGCCCCGGCGTGCCCGCTGCATGCGGCGTGCGCGTGCACCTGCCGGCGAGATCGTAAGCCAGAATCGCAAGCGAGATCGCACGCGTACTGGTGCACGTGCATGTGCTCGATCCGGCGTACGGCGAGATGGCGCGACTCGGGTTGCCCTTCAGCCACGTGCTCCGAGTGCCGACGCGGCGTGTCTCCCCAGCGTCTCCGCCGTCGCGACACATGACAGAGCTTTTACGCGAGCCGGGACCGCCGCTCGTCGGTCGGTTCGAGCGTGTACGTGCACGTGCACGTCTAACGTGTACGTGCACGTAACAAGTCACCGTGCGCAGGAGCACGGAAAGCTTCCTGCTTTTCTGGCTTGAGCACGACCGCTAACCGAGGTAACCCACCCCCGATGATCGAGCGCGACCCGAAGACCCTGGCCCGGCTCCAGACCGTGGTGACTGCGCTGATCGAACATCGCGTGTCGACGTCTCTCGTCGATGTCGAGCGCGCGCTCTCACGCTGGCGGTCCGGCGCGCACTCCGCGCTAGCGGCCCACGGTGCGGTGCTTCGCCATGCAGCGCGCTGCGAACGCACGGTCGAGCGCGTCACCGCAGCCGCCGGCGACCGCCCCGAAGGCATCCTGCGCGACGCGGTCGATGCCGGCCTGATGACCGCGGAAGAGTTCGTCGAGCTGGTCGGCAAGCCGCACGATCAAGTCGAGACGATCGGCGCACTCCGCGATGACGACGACGCCAGCGCGCCCGACAAGCGCCGGACGCTCGAGCAGCTGCTGTCGCGCGGCCCCGTGCTCGTCCATGTCGATGCCCGCCGCAGCGAGGTCGCCGTCCCGCCGCGGTTCCGCGCGGACGCGTCGCTCGTGTTGCGCTTCGGATATTCACTCCAGCCCGCGATTCGCGATCTCTCCGTCGACGACGAAGCGATCTCCGGCACGCTGACGTTCGGCGGCTCGCCGTTTCACGTCGTGTTGCCGTGGACCGCTGTGTACGCTGCGATGGTCGAGGGCGAACAGCGCGGTACGGTGTGGCCGGAGGATGTCCCCGAGGACGTGCTCACCGGTTCCGGTGAGCAGCCGGCGGCCACGACGATCCAGACGCTCGACACCGCAGCCTCGATCGAGCCGGCGCGCGCGAAGCGGACCACCCACCTCAAGCTCGTCGAGTAAGCGATGCGCGCAGTGCTCGCGATCGCGTTCGCCGCAGCGTGCGGTGGAAGTCACGCGGCACCGCCGCCGATGGGCACCGAACCGCTCGCCGGCAGTGCCGCGGACGTGCCGAAGCGCGAGACGCCGCCACCGGTGATCGAGTGGAAGGACCACGCGTTCGCGACCGATATGTTGCCTGCCGTCGCGAAGGCCGGCGAGGTCGTGGTCGTGCCGGTGCGGATCACCGACGAACGCGGCTACGCGAACCTCACGCTCGAGGTTCGCGATCGCACCGACACCACGGTCCAGACGATCCAGGTCATGACGCCGAACGAGTACGAGTCGTTCGCGCCGGGTGGCACGCCGAGCGCCGCGCTGACCCGGCGAATCGCGGCCGCGAACGCCGAGCTCGCGAGGCTCCACGGCGTCCACGATCTCGTCGCGATGGGTCCGATGGAGATCCAGCCGCCGACCGGCACGACCGCCGCGCACCTCGCGATGGGCGATGGTCTCGATGTCGACTGGAACGCCGACCACGTGCACATCTTCCGTCACAACCAAGATCGTCCGGTGTTCACGCGCGACGGTCACAAGTGGCTCGCGCCCAGCCACGTCTCGCAAGCCGGCGCTGGCACGTGCGACTTTCCATCGTTTCTCCGCGCCGCGTATCACGCGCCACAGCTCAGCGTCGTCGTCGTCCAGCTCGCGTACAAGTCGCCGAGCGACGCCTGCGGCGTGCCGAGCGACCAGTTCCACGTCGTCGCCTGGTAGAGCGCCGGCTTGCCCGGCACCACCGAGTGGACCTAGCCTGCGGTCGCTGCTGCCGCGCGCCGGGCCTGCGCCTCGGCCGCTTCGCGCTTGCGCTCGTCGGGGTTCTCGTCGAGCCACGCCTTCAGCGACTCCTCCGAGATTTCCACGACGACATCCTCGTCGCCCATCTTGGCCTGACAGCCGAGGCGCGACTCCGGTCGCACGTCGAACGCCTTGTCCATGATGTCGTTCTCTTTGTCGTGAATCTCGGGAAGCGAGTCGAGACCCTCGTGGACGTAGACGTGGCACGTCGAGCACGCGAGGTTGCCACCACACGCGTGGCCGACGCGCGCGCCGCACTCTTCGGCAGCTTCGAGGATGGATTCGCCGCGCTTGACCTCGCGGTCGAGCGGGCCCGTCGAGTTGACCCCGTGGGGATTGAGAAAGCGTACGCGCGGCATCAGTGGTTCACCTGGGATTCAGCTTCGTCGAGCGTGAGGCCGCGGAGCTGCGCCTCGACCGCACGGTTCATTCGCGCCTGTGCGAACGGCTTGGTCGCGAGATCGAGCTGCTCGATCGCCGTGCGGATCTTCAGGTGATCGTCGCCCGCCATCGCGCGCTCGAGCGCCTGCATTGCCGCCAGGCCCGCGGCCCGGACGTCGGCGTCGAGCAGGTGCTCCGTCGCGCCGGCATCGCTCTCGAATGCACCGCGGGTCGCCGCGAGGATCCGCTCGGCCTCGACGCGCTCGGTCAGCAAGTTACGCAGCGCGAGGTCGGTCTCGGCAAACTCGAACGACTCGATCAGCATGCGCTCGACCTCTTCGTCCGACAGACCGTACGACGGCTTGACCTCGATCGCGGCCTCTTTGCCGGTCGTCAGCTCTTTTGCCACCACCTTCAACAGGCCATCGGCGTCGACGAGGAACGTGATCTCGACGCGCGCCATGCCCGCGATCATCGGCGGCACACCCTTCAGCGTGAACCGCGCGAGCGACCGGCACGCCTCGGCGGTCTCGCGCTCGCCCTGGAGCACGTGAATGGCGAACCCGGTCTGGTTGTCGGCGTAGGTCGCGAACGTCTGGGTCGCGCCCGTCGGAATTGTCGTGTTGCGGTGGATCAGCTTCTCGACGATGCCGCCCATCATCTCGACCCCGAGCGACAGCGGCACGACGTCGAGCAAGACCACTTGCTGATTGCCGCCGCCTAGGACGTCGGCTTGGACCGCGGCGCCGAGGGCGACGACCTGATCCGGATCGAGATCCGCGAGCGGCTGCTTCGCGAAGAACTCGCCGACCGCTTCGCGCACGATCGGAGAGCGCGTCGAGCCGCCGACGAGGATCACGCCGTCGAGCTGCTCGCGCGTCAGCTCGGCATCCTTCAGCACGCGCCGGCACGCCTTGAGGCAGCGGTCGAGCAGCGGCTTCGCCCACTCGCGCAACTGTGCGCGGTCGACGCGAGCCTTCTTGCCGTCGAGCGTCATGAAGTCCGCGCTCTCGCTGTCCGTCAGCGCTTCCTTGACTCGCCGCGCCTCCGCGACGAGCCGCGTGACGTCGGCGCGGGGCCGCGACGCGAGCTCGGGAACCACAGAGGTCGCGATCGCGCGATCGAGGTCATCGCCGCCGAGCGCGCTGTCGCCGCCGGTCGCGCGGACCTCGAACACGCCGTCGACGAGCTTCAGGATCGAGATATCGAACGTCCCGCCGCCGAGGTCGAACACCGCGTACATCCCCTGCGAGCCACGATCGAGCCCATACGCGACCGCGGCCGCCGTAGGCTCCGCCATCAGCCGCATGACCTCGAGCCCCGCCAGCCGGCCCGCGTCGCGCGTCGCCTGGCGCTGGGCGTCGTCGAAGTACGCCGGCACCGTGATCACCGCGCCTTCGATCGGCCCGCCGAGCGCGGCCTCCGCGCGGTGCTTCAGTGCCTTCAAGATCTCCGCCGACACTTCCACCGGGGAGACTTCTTTGCCGTCGACCTTCAGCTTGACCGAGCGGTCATCGCCGACGAGCTCGTACGGCAATAGTCCGCGCACGCTCTCGATGTCCTTCATGCCGCGGCCGATCAGCCGCTTGACCGAGGCGAGCGCGCCTTCGGTGCCGACCGCCTCGCGACCGACGACCACGTCCGTACCGTGATACCGCACGACCGACGGCACGATCGGATCGTCGCCGATCACGACCGGCGCGCCATCCGTGACGTACGCGACGAGGCTGTTCGTGGTGCCGAGATCGATCCCGACCACGCGCTGCTTGCAGGCCTCCTTGATCGTCGACTCGCCCGGTTCTGAGATTTGCAACAACATCTCGCTACTCCTCGTCCAGCACTGCGTCGCACTCTTCGAGGTAGCGATCGATGTAGCGCAACGCGATCAGCACGCGCTTGGCGCCCGTCGGGTCATTCGCGGCGAACAGCTCGCCGAGCTCGTTCAACGCCTGCTCGCGGCGCTGTTTCATCTGCCCCTGCAACCGCTCGACGGCTGCCAGGTCCTTGCCGGCACGCGCCTCGGCGAGCTCCTCGCGGAGCTCCAGCACCTGCATGATCGTCTCGGGCTCGAGCCGCTCGTTGTCCCCGATCGTGACACCGGCGCGCTCGAGCAAGTACTCGGCACGGCCGACCGGCTTCTTCAGCGTCTGATACGCGTCGTTCAACGCACGTGACCGCGACAGCGCCGCGACGCGCTCCGCCGCCGGTGCGCTCGCGAACCGATCGGGGTGCAGCTCCTTCGAGCGATCGAAGAACGCGCGCTCGATCAGAGAAGGATCGAGATCGAACCGCGCCGGCAGGCCGAGCAGCTCGAAGAAATTAGAACTGGACGGACTCTCCACAGCCACACGAACCCTTGGCGTTCGGATTATTGAACTTGAAGCCGTGCCCCATCATCCCGCGCACGAAGTCGAGCGACATGCCGCCGAGATACACGAGCGACTTCGGATCGACGACGATACCGACCTCTTCGCCCTCGGGCGTCGTGGCGCTGAAGATGCTGTCCGTCGGCCTGGGCGCTTCCGCCCACTCGAACACGTACGTGAACCCCGTGCAGCCACCACCGCGCACGCCGACCCGGATCCGCGCGTTCGGCGTGCCGCGCTTCGCGCGCTGCTTCGCGATCTCCTGCGCAGCCGCCTCCGTCACGACGACCTCTTTCTTCGAGATCGGCTTCGCTTCGGGGGCCGGCTTCGCCGGTTCGGTCGTATGGGAATGGGCTGCGCTGTCCATGACTACCTGCTCGCGTGCTTCTTCTTGTAATCCTCGATCGCCGCCTTGATCGCGTCTTCGGCGAGGACCGAGCAGTGAATCTTGACCGGCGGGAGGTTGAGCTCCTGCACGATCTGGGTGTTCGAGATCTCCGCGGCCTGATCGAGCGTCATGCCCTTGATCATCTCGGTCGCGAGCGAGCTCGATGCGATCGCCGAGCCGCAGCCAAACGTCTTGAACTTGGCATCCGCGATGCGGCCGTCCTTGACCTTGATCTGCAGGCGCATCACGTCGCCGCACGCCGGCGCGCCGACGAGACCGGTACCGATGTCATCGCCTTCGTCCTTGGCGAACGTGCCCACGTTGCGCGGGTTGTCGTAGTGGTCGAGAACTTTTTCTGAATACGCCATGGTCTATGTCTCTCTCTTGGCTTCCCAAATCAGTGCGGGGTCCACTGGATCGAATTGATGTCGATGCCGTCTTGGTGCATCTCCCAGAGCGGCGACAGCGAGCGCAGCCGCTCGACCGACTTCACGACGATGTCGATCACGAAATCGATCTGGTCCTCGGTGTTGAACCGGCCGATGCCGAACCGGATCGACGAGTGCGCGAGGTCATCGCCGGCGCCGAGCGCGCGCAGCACGTAGCTCGGCTCGAGCGACGCCGACGTGCAGGCCGAGCCTGACGACACCGCGACATCCTTGAGCGCCATCAACAGCGACTCGCCCTCGACGAACGCGAACGAGATGTTGAGGTTTCCGGGCAGCCGGTGCTCCATCGTGCCGTTGACGTAGACCTCGGGCAGCTTCGACGTGATGCCGCGGTATAGCCGGTCGCGCAGCGCGGTCAGCCGGATCGCCTCGCCGGCCATCTCGTCCTTCGCGAGCTCCGCGGCCTTGCCGAACGCGACGATCAGCGGAACGGGAAGGGTCCCGGAGCGCATGCCGCGCTCGTGGCCTCCGCCGTCGAGCAACGGATCGATCCGGATGCGCGGCTTGCGGCGCACCCACAGCGCGCCGATGCCCTTGGGCCCGTAGATCTTGTGCGCGGTGACCGAGCACAGGTCGACCTTCGCCGCCTCGACATCGAACGGGACTTTACCCGCGGCCTGCGCGGCGTCGGTGTGGAACAGCGTCTTCGGGTTCTTCGCCTTGATCGCCGCGCCGATCGCGTTGACGTCCTGGACGATACCGATCTCGTTGTTCGCCGCCATCACGCTGACGAGGATCGTCTTGTCGGTCATCGCGTCGGTGATCATCTGCGGCGTCACCGTGCCGTCCTTCATAGGCCGGAGGTACGTGACGTCATAGCCGTCGCGCTGGAGGCGCTTGCAGGTATCGAGCACGCACTTGTGCTCGGTCTCGACGGTGATGATGTGGTTGCCCTGCTTCTTGTAGAAGCTCGCGGCGCCCTTGATCGCGAGATTGTTCGACTCGGTCGCGCCCGAGGTCCACACGATCTCTTTCGCATCGCCGCCGATCAGGGCGGCGACTTGCGCGCGCGCATGCTCGACGGCGGCTTCCGCGGTCCAGCCGAACACGTGGTTGCGGCTCGCGGCGTTGCCGTAGTTCTCTGTGAAGAACGGCAGCATCGCCTCGACGACGCGCGGGTCGACCTGGGTGGTCGACTGGTTATCCATGAAGATGGGGAGCTTCAGCGACATCAGTTGTTTCCTTCACGAAAGAGCACCGTGACCGGGACATCGAAGTCCTTGTCGCGCTCTGGGATCGCACGCTTCGAGAGGCCGGCGAACAGCGGTGGCGCTTCGCCTTTGCGATGGCCTTGGTGATCGCACTCGCCGCACTCGGACGGCGCGTGCTCGGTCGAGCACGGCTGGCAGCTGCCGAGGTACGCGAGCGCCTCGTCGAGGTCGTTCTCGATCACCTGGAGCTGGTTGATCTGATCGCGGATCTGGCGGCGCTTGTCGACGAACAGCGCCTGGACGCGCGCGCTGGCTTCGGGGGCCGACTTCGAGCCCTGGAAGTCCTTCACGAAGCCCTGGATCTCGGCGAGCGTGAAGCCGATCGCCTGGAGCTTCGTGATCCAGTGGATGCGGTCGACCGCCTCCGGTCCGTACAGCCGGAATCCACCCTCGGACCGCGCGCGGGGCTCGAGGAGGCCGAGCTCCTCGTAGAGATGCATCGCGCGAACGGTCTTGCCGACCGCCTTGGCGAGCTCTCCGACGCGCATCAGCTTGGATTCAGGGGTTTCCATCGGTTACCAACCCTTACGTTGACGTAAGGTTCTGGGTTGATGAGCGGACTATGGTCGCCCCGGTACGCCGTGTCAATGGCCAACCTCACCTTCACGTAAGGGCCGACCTGGGGTCTAGTAACATGATGAAGGCGTTGGTGTTGGCCGCTTCGGCGCTTGGAATCGCGTGCGGGAATCCCGGACTCGCGCCGATCTCGTATCGCAGCGACAGCGCGTGGTTATGCGTGCCCGGCCACGCCGATCCGTGCGCCCGCGACCTGACCACCGCCGATGTCCGGCCGGATGGCTCGCGTGGCACGCGGCAACCGCCGCCAGCACCTGGCGGCATCGACTGCTTCTACGTCTATCCGACGGTCGACGATTCACCGCGCGTCGGCAACCACACCGACTTCACCGACCGCACCGCGATCGCGCAGGTCACCGCGATGCAAGCCGTGCAGTTTCGTCAGGTCTGTGACCTGTACGTGCCGCTGTATCGCCAGATCACGATCGGTACGTACGCGCACGACGACGCGTGGACCGATGAGGGGCTCGCGACGGCGTACGGCGACGTGGCGGCGGCATTCGAGACGTATGTCGCGGCGCATCCCGATCGCGGGATCGTGCTGATCGGCCATTCGCAGGGCGCCGAGATGATCACCCGCCTGCTGAAGGATCGGTTCGATCGCGATGCCAAGCTCCGCGCGCGGCTCGTGCTCGCGCTCGTGATCGGCGGCAATCTCGATGTCGCCGTCGGTCAACGCACGGGCGGTACGTTCGCGAATCTCCCGACGTGCGGCGCGGCCGGCGAGACCGGCTGTGTGATCGCGTATCGCTCGATTCGCGCCGGCGCCCCCATCGCCCAGCCGGACCCTGGCTATCCCGCCGGACGCGAGCAGGCGTGCGTGAACCCGGGCAACCTGACCGATGCCGCAGCGATCGCATCGCTCAGCGCGGTGTACCTCGACGACCACAAGTACACGACCTACTTCGGGCTGTACCGGGCGCGTTGCGTGGGCACCCCCGATCGCGCTCGCATGCTCGCGATCGAAGAAGTGCCGTCCGGGCGCAAGAGTCCGTTCGATCTGAACGCGCCAGAGCTCAACACCACGTTCGGCACGCACGTGATCGATGTCGAGATCGCCGAGGCGACGCTGATCGAGCTCGTACGCCGCGCCGGCGCGACGTTCAATTCGCGGTCGCCGTCGCTTCGAACGACCGGATCACCGTCACCTTGATCTGACCGGGGAACGTCAGCTCGTCGGCCACGCGTGTCGCGATCTCCGATGACATCTCGACCACCGCGAGGTCGTCGACCTCGTTCTCGTGAACGTAGACCCGGAGCTCGCGACCGCCATGGACCGCATGGGCGTGGGTGACGCCACGGCGATCCAGACCGATCCGCTCGAGGTCTTCGACCTTGGTGTTGAAGCCTTCGGTCTGCTCGCGGCGCGCGCCAGGACGAGCGCCGCTCATCGCGTCCGACGCGGCGACGAGGTACGCGTAGACCGAGTTACACGGCTCGTCGGCGTGGTGAGAACCGATCGCGTTCGCGACGAGCTCTGGCTCGCCGAGCCGGCGCGCGATCTCGGCGCCGATCACTGCGTGGCTGCCTTCGATCTTGTGGGTCAGCGCCTTGCCGATGTCGTGCATCAGCGTCGCCCGGCGCGCGAGCTGCGCGTCGAGGCCGAGCTCCGACGCCATCATGCCGGCGAGGAAGCTCGCTTCGACCGCGTGCAGCCACTGGTTCTGGGTGTAGCTCGTGCGGAAGTTGAGCGCGCCGACGAGCTCCACGATCTCGGGGTGCGCCTTCGGCACGCCGAGCACCTGGAACGCCTTCTTGCCGAGCGAGCGGATCTCCTGGTTCAAGTGCTCGCGCGCCTTCGCGGCCCACGCGTCGGGGTCCTTGCGCGCTTCGTCGATCGACTCCGGCTTCTTGACGAAGCGGTGGAGCGCGCGGCGCACGACCTCCTTGCCGACGCCGTCGAGACCCTCGAGCCGGATCGCATCCTTGTCGTCGTTGACCTGGAGCTGGACGCCGGCGACGCGCTCGAGCGCGCCGTGGATCGCCGAGTTGTTGTCGAGGACGATCGAGACGATGTCGGAGCCGACGCGCAGGTTCGAGACGTTGCGCTCGGTCAGAAAGTGCATCGAGCAGCGCGCCGCCGCGATCTCCATCACGCGCTTCGCTTCGCGATCGTGGCTCGGATCGGCCGCGGTCTGATCGACGTTGCGGACGACCGCGGCCGCACGCGCGCGAGCGTCTTCGATCCACTGGCGCGACATCTCCGCGATCAGCTGCTGGACTGGC
Organism: Deltaproteobacteria bacterium; assembly: GCA_040004535.1. Classification (GTDB taxonomy): domain Bacteria; phylum Myxococcota_A; class Polyangia; order Haliangiales; family Haliangiaceae; genus JABFXX01. The sequence continues at coordinate 1,637 of JBDUAS010000061.1, read as the reverse complement.
ACGCCGGCGCGAGTCTCGAGCTCGCCGCGCACGGCCTCGCGCTTGCGGCGGAGGTCCTGGTCGATCCCGTTCGCGCGGTCGCGGCGCGACTGGACGTCGCGATGGATCTGATCGAGCGTGGCTTCACGTTGCTCGATCGCGTCCCATTGCTGGTGGACCTCGGACTCGCGCTCCGCGAGCCGGTCCTCGCGCTTCGCCAGCGTCGCTTCGCTCGCCGCGAGCTGGGTATCGGCGGCGGCGATCTGGTCGAGTGCTTCGGCGCGCGCCGCGGTGTCGAGCTGCTGCTTCAACGCCGTTGCTTCGAGCCGCGCTGCCTTCAAGATCGCTGCGGCCTCGACCTTCGCATCCTCGAGGGCGTGATCGCGATGGGCGCGCGCTTCGGCCGCGGCAGCCTTCGCCGCGAGCACACCCGTCGCGAGCAACGCGACGAGGCCGACGACGATGGCGACGATCATGCGCCCACTATAGCGCGCTACGGGCGTTCGAGATCATCGGAGCTCCCGCGCTTTCCGCTGCCCTGCCCCGTGCCGTGATGGAGGGTGTTGGTGACCGGCATGCGCTCGAGCGGGACCTCGAACACGAGATTCCCCGTGACGAGGATCTGCTTGGACTTCGGATGATAGCCGGCGAGCTTCAAGGTGACCGTCATCGGCTTGGTCGTGAGCGGCAGCGTCAGCTTCGCGGGGGTCTTGCCGAGGATCTCGTTATCCGGGCCGACGATCTCGGCACCCGACGGTGCGGTATCGATCTCGACGGTCGCCATCACGACCGAGGTCGCGTGCACCGCGGCATCTGCCGGCGCGGCCACTGCAGCATCTCGCGGCGCGGCCACCGCGTGATGTTCCGCGGCGTCTGGTTTCACGACGGGCCTTGGCGTAGCGGCGTCGGCCGCCACGGCGACCACCGGTGCATCGGATCTGCCGAACCACGCGACCGCGAAGCCGCCGCCGCCGAGCCCGAGGATCAGTGCGACGATCAACACGATCGGCCAAACGCGGCGCGTCGGCCGCGACGAATAACCGAGCGGCGTCGCGATCCGCATCGTGTTCGTCTTCAACATCCCCGGCACCGCCATGTCAGGGCCGTGGGTCTTGCGCGGCGGGATCAACGAGCCGTCGCTGATCATCGTCTGCTGCTGTGCCTGCGCGCCCGCACCGGGCAGTGACGGCGGCGACACCAGCGGCAGCTCGCCGGCCACGCCGATCCGGGTCTTCTGTTGCTGTGCCGCGTACGCCATCACGGTCTTCGCGTCGAGCTTGACCTCGCCCGGTGCGAGCGACCGCGCCGGCGCCATCGGCGGCGAGCGATGCAAGTAGCCCTCGGGATCGAGCAGCGCCTCGCGCAGCGCGACCATCGTCGGGAACCGCGCGTCGGGTTGCTTCATCAAGCAGCGGAGCAGGATCTGCTCGACGCTCGGCGGAATGTTCGGGTTGTACTGGCGCGGCGGCGGTGGCAGCTGGGTGACCTGCTTGACCAGGACCTCGCCCATCGTCTCGCCGTCGAACGGCAACACGCCGGTCATCATCTGGAACAGCAGCACGCCGAGCGCGTAGATGTCGGTGCGATGATCGAGCGTCTGCCGGCTCTCGCACGCCTCGGGCGACATGTACTGCGGCGTGCCGAGCAACACGCCGGCG
>JBDUAS010000543.1:0-2808 GCA_040004535.1 Deltaproteobacteria bacterium | reverse complement strand
GAACCGCGTCGAGACGTTCCCGATCAACGTCGAGCTCCTCGAGAAGGAGTTCGAGGCGGGAGCGACGGTCGACCTCACGACGCTGCGCGCCAAGGGCATCATCCCGAAGCTCGTCGAGCGCGTGAAGATCCTCGCCGAAGGCGTCATCACGAAGAAGCTCTCGATCAAGGTCCACGGTGTCTCGGCCTCCGCGAAGGAGAAGATCGAGAAGGCCGGCGGTAGCGTCGAGATCATCGAGACCACGGTTCCGCCCGCCGCCTGAGGATCCCTTTGGCGAACCCGTTCGCAAATATTACGAAGGTCCCCGAGCTACGCCGGAGGATCATCTTCACGCTGGCGATGCTGGCGGTCTATCGCGTCGGCGTGTTCATCACGATCCCGGGTGTCAACCGGATCGAGATGAACCACGTCGTGACCAAGGGCGGCTCCGGCTCGTTCTTGGGCATGTTCAACATGTTCTCGGGCGGCGCGCTGCAGCAGATGTCGATCTTCGCGCTCGGCATCATGCCGTACGTGACGTCGTCGATCGTCATGCAGCTCCTCACCGTGGTCGTGCCCAAGCTCGACCAGCTCAACAAAGAAGGCGAGCAGGGCAGGCAGCGGATCAACCAGCTCACCCGCTACGGCACGATCGTCGTCTCGGCGGTCCAGGCGTGGTTCATCGCGACGTACGTCGAAGGCCTCTCGAAGGGCGGCGCTGAAGTCGTCGCCCACCCCGGCCTCGGCTTCCGCCTCCTCACCGTCCTCACGCTCACGACCGGCACGGTCGTCATCATGTGGCTCGGCGAGCTCATCACCGAGTCGGGCGTCGGCAACGGCTCGTCGCTGATCATCTTCGCCGGCATCGTCGCCGCCATGCCGGACGGCATCACCCGGTTCCTCGCTGGTGGCTCGGGCTCGTCGGTGGGCGGACTGACGGTCCTGTTCATGGTGATCCTCGTGATCACCACGATCGCGGCGATCTGCTACTTCGAGAACGCGCACAGACGAATCCCTGTCCAGTACACGAAGCGACAGGTCGGGCGAAAAATGTACTCGGGCGCGCAGAGCTATCTGCCGCTCAAGATCAACGTCTCGGGCGTCATCCCGCCGATCTTCGCGTCGTCGATCCTGATGTTCCCGAACCAGATCGCGAACATGTCCGGCTCGCGCTGGATGCAAGAGTTCGCGGGCGTCCTGCACCCGGCGGACTGGCGCTACAACTTCATCTTCACGGTGCTGAACGTGTTCTTCGCGTTCTTCTACACGTCGGTCGTGTTCAATCCCGTCGACGTCGCGGACAACTTGAAGAAGTCGGGCGGGTTCATCCCGGGCATTCGTCCCGGTAAGAACACCGCGCAATACATCGAGCGCGTGCTGTCTCGGATCACGTTCGCGGGCGCGCTCTACTTGTCCGTGGTCTGCATGATCCCGGCGCTGCTCCAGAAGTACTTCGCGGTGCCGTTCCAGTTCGGTGGCACGGGCCTCTTGATCGTCGTCGGTGTCGCGCTCGATACCGTCCAGCAGATCGAGTCGCACTTGATCACGCGCAACTACGAAGGCTTCAGCGGTGGCGGCTCGACCGGCGGTAGCAAGGGCCCACGGATCCGCGGCCGCGTCGCGGCTCGTCCGCGCTGAGCGATCTCGGCCGTGCGGATCGTTTACAAGTCGCCGTCCGAGCTCGAGCAGATGCGCGATGCGGGCGTGATCGCCGCATCGATCCTGAACGACATCTGTGAAGCGGCAAAGCCCGGCGCATCGACCTGGGACCTCGAGATGATCGCGCGCGCGGGGATCCAGAAGCACAAGGTGAAGAGCGCGTTCTTGGGCTATGCCCAGCCGCCGTACCCCGCGGTGCTGTGCACCTCGATCAACGAGGTGATCGTCCATGGCATCCCGCGCAAGGACGAGGTCCTGAAGGACGGCGACATCATCGGAATCGACTTCGGGATCTTCAAGCACGGGTTCTGCGCCGACACGGCTCGGACGGTCTGCGTCGGCACGGTTTCTCCCGAGAAGCAGAAATTGGTGAACACCGCCCGCGAGGCGCTCGAAGCAGCGATCGAGCTGTGCCGGGTCGGCAACCGCCTGGGCGACCTCGGCCACGCGATCCAGAGCTACGCGGAATCACGCGACTATTCGGTGGTCCGCCAGTTCGTCGGCCACGGGATTGGCCGCCAGATGCACGAAGACCCGCAAGTCCCGAATTACGGGGAAGGCGGTAGTGGGAAACGCCTGAAAACCGGCCTTGTCATCGCGGTTGAACCCATGGTAAACGCCGGGGCCCCTGACGTTGAGGTACTCGAAGACGATTGGACCGCCGTGACCAAAGATCGCCGCATGTCCGCTCACTTCGAACACACCATAGCGATCACGGACCGAGGTCCTTGGGTTCTAACGAGACTGTAGAGAGAACGTTATGAAGGTAAGAGCATCCGTCAAACCGATCTGCCCCCAATGCAAGATGATCAAGCGTAAGGGCGTCGTTCGCGTGATCTGCACCAAGCCCAAGCACAAGCAGAGGCAGGGATAAGTCATGGCTCGTATTGCTGGCGTCGACCTCCCGCGTAACAAGCGCATCGAGATCGCACTCACCTATATCTATGGTCTCGGTCGTCATGCGGCGAACGCGGTGCTGAAGAGCGCCGGTGTCTCGCCCGACAAGAAGAGCGACGATCTCGACGAAGCGGACGTTCGCAAGATCCGCGATGCGATCGAGACGAACAACTATCGCGTCGAAGGCGATCTTCGTCGTGACATCCAGCTCTCGATCAAGCGCCTCGTCGACCTCGGCACGTATCGCGGCACGCGTCATCGCCGCAACCTGCC
>JBDUAS010000269.1:0-9420 GCA_040004535.1 Deltaproteobacteria bacterium | reverse complement strand
TCCCAGATGATGAAGATGCCGGCGTGGTTGCGATCGAGGTACTCGACGTTCGCGCCGTGATGGACGCGGTGGTGCGACGGCGTGTTCATGATCCACTCGAGCGGGCCGAGTCGGTCGACCGTCTCGGTGTGGATCCAGAACTGGTAGAGCAGAGACCACGCCTGCGCGGTGAGGATCATCGCCGGCGGATAGCCGACCACGGCGAGCGGGACCCAGAACAACGGGCCGGTGATCGGCGTGAGCAGCGGTTGGCGCAGCGCGGTCGATAGGTTGAAGCGCTCGCTCGAGTGATGGACGACGTGCGCGGCCCACAAGAACCGAACCTCGTGGTGAAGCCGGTGGAACCAGTAGTAGCAGTTGTCCTCCGCGAACAAGAGGATCAACCACGACCACAGCTGATCGGGCTGGCCGAGGTTTGCGAGGCGATGCTCGTAGATCACTGCGAACAACGGGATCGACGCGAGCTTCGTGACGCCGTTGATCGCGACGTTGAAGACACCGAGGATCAGGCTCGTGCGCGTGTCGGCGAGCTCGTAGCCGAGCACCGTTCGGGCTTGGTGGTGCGCGACTGTGATGTGCCGGCGCGTGTAAAGGATCTCCAACGCCATCAAGACGATGAAGGCCGGAATCGAGTACAGAACGAGGTTCGACACCCAGCGCCCCTTCACTTACGGTAGCACGTCGGGCGAGAGTACCCGCCATGCCACAACATGGCGGCGACCTGATCGCCGACGTCCTCGCGCGTCACGGCGTCACGCATCTGTTCACGCTGTGCGGCGGGCACATCTCGCCGATCCTGACGGGCTGTGACGCGCGCGGGATCCGGGTCGTCGACGTGCGCGATGAGGGCAACGCGGTGTTCGCGGCCGACGCGGTCGCGCGAATGACGGGCGGCGTGGGCGTCGCGGCGGTGACCGCGGGGCCGGGCGTCGCGAACACGATCACCGCGATCAAGAACGCGCAGATGGCGCAGTCGCCGATCCTGTTGTTCGGCGGCGCGACCGCGACGTTGTTGAAGGGCCGCGGCGCGCTCCAGGACATCGATCAGATGGCGATGATGCGGCCGCTCGTGAAGTGGGCCGTGACGGTGAAGACCGTGCCGGCGCTCGGGCCGACGGTGGAGCGCGCGATCGCGATCGCGACCGAGGGTGTGCCGGGGCCGGTGTTCGTCGAGGTTCCCGTCGACGTGCTGTACCCCGAGGCGATCGTTCGCATGTGGTACGAGAAAGAAGCCGGCCTCGGCAAGGCGAAGGGCATCGGCGCGAAGGCGCTCGAGCTCTACATCAAGGGCCACTTGTACCGGCAGTTCCACGCGCCGACGTGGCCCGAGCTCAACCTGCCGCTCCGGTTGCCGACGTTGCGCGGCGATCACTCGCTCGACAAGGCCGCCGAGGCGCTGCGCGGTGCGAAGCAGCCGGTGATCGTGATCGGCAGCCAGGCGCTCGCCGGCGTGAAGGATCCGGGCCGGCTCGCCCGCGCGATCGGTTCGCTCGGTGCACCGGTCTATCTCGGCGGTACGGCGCGCGGCCTGCTCGGCCGGACCCACGATCTCCAGCTCCGCCACAACCGCGGCGCGGCGCTCAAGGAAGCCGACGTCGTGATCGTGTGCGGCTTCCCGTTCGATTTCCGGATGGGCTACGGCCGCGGCATCAACAAGCAGGCGACGTTGATCAGCGCGAATCTATCCAGCCACGAGCTCCGCAAGAATCGCCGGCCCGACATCGCGATCGAGATGCACGCCGGCGAGTTCTTGGTCGCGCTCGCCTCGCGCCTCGGCCAAGAGGCCGAGCCGCTCGGATCTATGACACGGGGGCGCGCGGGTGCGGGCGTTGGCGGTGACTACACGGCGTGGTTCGAGACGCTGCACCAGCGCGAGGCCAAGCGCGACGCCGAGATCAAGCAGAAGGCGGCGCCGCAGGGCGAGCTCGTCGATCCGTTGCACTTCTTCCTGCGGCTCGAAGAAGCGATGGCCGACGACGCGGTGCTCGTCGTCGACGGCGGTGACTTCGTCGCGACCGCGAGCTACATCGTCCGGCCGCGTGCGCCGCTGTCGTGGCTCGATCCGGGTGTGTTCGGCACGCTCGGCGTCGGCGGCGGGTTCGCGCTCGGCGCCTCGCTCGTCAAGCCCGGCCGCGAGGTCTGGTTGATCTGGGGCGATGGCTCGTCCGCGTACACGCTCGCGGAGTTCGACACGTATGTCCGCCACGGGCTCGCGCCGATCGCGCTGATCGGCAACGACGCATCGTGGATGCAGATCGCGCGCGAGCAGGTCGAGGTGCTCGGCACGACGCTCGGCACCGATCTGCGGCGCACGGATTACCACAAGGTCGCCGAGGGCTACGGTGGCGTCGGTCTCGTGCTGACCGACCCGACGCGCGTCGACGCGACGCTCGCGGAGGCCAAGGCGATCGCGAAGAGCGGCCGGCCGGTGTGCATCAACATCCACCTGCGTAAGACCGACTTCCGCAAGGGCTCGATCTCGATCTGATGTCAGCGGGGCTGATGTCAGCGGGGCTGATGTCAGCGGGGCTGATGTCCGCGGGGCTGATGTCCGCGGGGCTGATGAAGCCGGTCTGGGCGCTGCTCCTTGTCTCGAGCCTAGCTGCCGCGGAGCCGCGCTCGTTCACGCACACGTTCGAGTATCCGACGCTGGCGGCGGATGCGACCGACGTCCAGCTCTGGCACCGAAATGTGATCCGTGACGCGGGGGTTCAGGGAGGCGAGTCCGTCGAGGACGAGCTCCAGGTCGGGTTCGGCGTTGCGGATCAGATCGAGGCCGACGTGATCGCCGAAGTGAACGGCGACGGGGGCTCGCTGACGTTCACGTCGTTGCGAGGCGAGGTCCGTGCACGCCTCGCGGATCGGGGCGAGCTGCCGATCGACTTCGCGGTCCACGCCGGTGGCGGCAAGGAGTTCGACGTCCGGGTCTATGATGCGTACGCTCGGCTCGTGCTCGCGCACGACTTCGATCGCGTCTCGCTTGCCGCGACCGGGCAGGTGCTGTTCCGGCTCGGCGCCGACGCGCCCGCCGCGAAGCGCCAGTACGACGGAGCTGCCGGTATCACGTACGAGGTCGCGCCGCGCTTTCACGCCGGGCTCGAAGCGTGGGGCACCGTCGATACGGATGGCAGGCACACTCATTCCTACGAGCTCGGCCCGGCGGTCGCGGTGCGCGCGAGCCCGAACCTATGGCTCGCTCTGTCCGCGGGCTTCGGTCTCACCGCCGAATCGAACGACTTCGATGGCAGGCTGATCCTCGGGTTCGCGCGATGAGGGGCGTTAGCGCGACAAAGCTGGTCGTCCTCGCTTGCTGGATCGGGTGCACGCCGCCGCTGCCGGTCGCGACCGAGGCCGACGCCTCTCGCGCGCACGTCGAGCTCGCGCAGCTGAGCGCGGGCCGCGACCTGTTGATCAAGAAATGCAGCGGCTGCCACGACACGCCGACGCCGGGGCAACGCGCCGCGCGCGACTGGCCGCATCAGGTGGGCGAAATGCAGCAGCGCTCGGGGATCGATGCCACGCAGCGCGCGTTGATCGAGCAGTTCCTCGTGGTCATGGCTTCGAAGTGATATGCCCTCCTCGTGAGGTTCGCGTTCGCGTTCGCGTTCGCTTTGGCTGCGTGCGGTAGCAGCGCACCGGCCACGCAGCCACCGTTGTCGAGCGAGCCGATCACGAGCAACGTGCTGCGCGCCGATTATGCCGGCTCGTCCGCGTGCGCAGACTGCCACGCCGAGCTCTACAAGACGTGGGCGACGTCGCCGATGCGCAACATGACGCGCGACGCGGCGACGGCGACGATCCGCGCACCGTTCGACGGTGCGGTGCTCCACGTCGGCGACGACACGTGCACGATGACGATGGACGGCGCGAGCCGCGTGATGGCCGTGAAGTCGCCGAAAGGCGATCACACGTTTCGCATCACGAAGGTGGTCGGCGGCCGCTATCGCGAGGACTTCGTCGGCGTCGAACCCAACGATCCGACCGAACGCGTGTTGCCGGCGACGTACGTGTTCTCGACCAAGACCTGGCGCTACAAGGGCTACTCGGTGATGGTGAAGGAGCGGCCGCGGATGTCGTGGCAAGGCGTGTGGTCGCAGGAGTGCATCGGCTGTCACAACACGCTGCCGGCCGCGACGATGCTGTACGACGAGCTCTACGGTCCGGCGCTGCCGCCGTATCAAGGCAAGATCGCCGACCGGATGCTGCCGATGACCAAGCAGTGGCTCGCGGCGACGCGCGATCCGGCGGGGCTCGACAAGGCGCTCGATGCGGAGATCGCATTCCTCGGCGCGCCACCGGTCGCGGGTGACGTCCGCGCGAAGCTGCCCGCCGCTGCGACCGCGATGGAGAAGAGGCTCGACGGCAGTCACCTCGTCGAGCTCGGCGTCGGCTGCGAGGCTTGCCACAACGGCTCGCGCGTTCACGTTCAAGATCCCGCGCAGAAGCCGCGGTTCGAGCAGCTCACGCCGCTGTTCTCGGTCTCGCCGCCGAAGGGCCAGACCGGCACGCGCGCGCAATGGATCAACCACACGTGCGCGAAGTGCCACACGGTGCTGTTCTCGCGCTATCCGTTCACGTGGGAGGGCGGGCTGCGCACGAAGAATCCAGGCGGCAGCTCGATCAGCTCGGGCGAGGGCCGCGACTATCAGCTCGGCGGTTGCGCGGCGAAGATGGCGTGCACGACCTGCCACGATCCGCACACCGCGGATCCGCCCGCGAAGCTCGCCGAGCTCGCGACCCACGCAGGCGATCATCTGTGTACGTCGTGTCATCCGACGTTCGCGACGGCCGAGGCGGTCGCGAAGCACACGCACCATCAGAGTGTCGGATGCATCGCGTGCCACATGGCGAAGAAGAACATGGGGCTCGACTACGAGCTGAACCGCTACCACCGGATCGGTTCGCCGACCGATCCGCGCCGCGTCGAGAAGGATCGTCCGCTCGAGTGCGCGCTGTGTCACGCCGACAAGTCGGTCGACGCGCTCGTGACGACGATGGAAGCGTGGTGGAGCAAGCACTACGATCGCGACGCGCTGAAGCAGCTGTACGGCGAGGACCTCACGGTCAACACGATGCGGGCCACGCTGGCGATGGGTAAGCCGCACGAGCAAGCGGTCGCGATCGCGACGTTCGGCGAAGCGAAGGACCGCACCGCGATCCAGGCGATCGTGCCGGCCCTGGCACACGAATATCCGCTCGTACGATATTTCGCGCAGCGCGCGCTCCAGCGGATCACCGGCGATCCGGTGGCGATCGACGTCGGCGCGCCGGCGGCCCAGGTCCGCGCTGCCGCCGCCGCCTGGCTCGCCGCGCATCCATAGTGTTCGGTTTTGGGATCGCGGATCCCGGTGCTGGTCCTCACCCTCGCACTGGGCATCGGAGCGTCGACCGCGATCACGCTGCCCCTAAGGTTAGAGCAGCGACAGCGCACCGGTGATCGCGTCGACGTCCTCGCTCCATGCAGGACCGACGGCGCAGCACGTCTTGGTCGCGACGCCGTGGAACTCGGTCTTTCCCGCATCGATGATCACGGCGCACGGTAAGCTCGCTGCGCGAGCGCGTGCGACGACATCGTCGAGCTCCGCTTCTGAATTGACGCCGACACACACCTTTGTAAACCGACCACTCACCAACCATTGATGGGTCGCTTCATCGAGCGGCAGCACGATCTCGGTCTCCGACGCGCGTGCTCCCTCGAGCAACACCGCCATCGCGGCGTGGGCGCCTTGCGCGATCATCTTGCCCTTTCGCATGCCGAGGTCTTTGCGCATGACGATGACTTGCTTCGGAACGCGTTCGCTCATGAGGGCTGCGCATCGTGCACGAATTGCGCATTCAGGTCGGAGTCGCTGGCAACTACCTTGGCGCACATCTTGATTAACAGGGACGTCACATGCGCACCTCCAGCCGTTTCGATCGTGCGTTCGCGGACTTCGCTGGTCCGCTCACCGCTGTTCTGGGACTGTGTCTGGGGGTTGTTCCCTCAGGATGCGTCGCCGATCCAGGAAGCGAGCCGACGAGCGAGGCCCAGCAGGACCTCACGTTGCGTGCGCGGATCTCGCTCGACCAGCCGTTCGAGAACCAGATCCAGACCGGCAGCGTGTGTAGCGGCGCGGGTAAGCGCTGCTTCGCACACGCGCGAGCGACCGCCGAGGGCTTCGTTCAGGCGGCGGTGACGCCGCAGGGCTTTGGCCCGGCCGACCTCCAGGCCGCCTACAAGATCCCGACGACGATCACCGGCACGCCGACCGTCGCGATCGTCGATGCGTTCGGCTATCCGCAGCTCGAATCGGATCTCGCCGCGTATCGCACGCAGTACGGGCTGCCCGCGTGCAGCGTCGCGAATGGCTGCTTGAAGATCGTCAACCAGACCGGTGGCGCCACGCTGCCCGCCGCGCCGCCCGCGAACGACGACTGGACGATCGAGACCGCACTCGACGTCGACATGGCGAGCGCCGCGTGCCCGAGCTGCAAGATCCTCGTCGTTCAGGCCGACGACGATCAAGGCACCGGCCTCGACATCGCCCAGAACGCCGCGGCGACGCTCGGCGCGGCCGTGATCAGCAACAGCTGGGGCGGTCCCGAGCAAGCGGGCACATCGCTCACCGGAGAAGAGGCGTACTTCAATCACCCGAACATCGCGGTGTTCGTATCGGCGGGCGACAACGGCTACAACGACGCGGGGCAGGGCCCGGATTACCCGGCGACCTCTGCGTTCACGATCGCCGTCGGCGGCACGCACCTCGTGAAGGATGCGAGCGCGCGCGGCTGGACCGAGACCGCGTGGACGAGCGGCGGTAGCGCGTGCTCGCTGTCGATCACGAAGCCCGCGTACCAGACGAACAGCGGCTGCACGTTCAAGGCAACGACCGACATCGCCGCGGTCGGCGATCCGCAGACCGGCGTCGCGGTCTACAACTCGCGCAACGGTGGCTGGACCGTCGTCGGCGGCACGAGCGCGAGCTCGCCGCTCGTCGCCGCGATCTTTGCGGCCACGGGCAACGGCAAGCAGACCAGCGGCTCGTTCGTGAAGGACAACGCCGCGAAGCTGTACGACGTCCTGAGCGGCACGAATGGCACGTGCACGAACGCGATCCTGTGCCACGCCGGCGCCGGTTGGGACGGCCCGACGGGTTACGGCACGCCAAACGCGGGCCTACTCGTCAGTGGTTCGGGCGGCGGCAACGGCACGGGCTCGGGGAACGGCACGGGCATGGGCACCGGCTCCGGCAGCGGCACCGGCAACCCCGACGGTGGCGGCGCCTCGAGCGGCACGAGCGAGAGCAGCGACGACAACGCGGTGACCGGTGGCTGCAACGCCGGCGGCTCCAGCTCGGGCTTCGCGAGCCTCGTGCTCGTCGGCTTCGCCGTCGCCCGCCGTCGTCGTCGCTAGTCGCGGGCGCGCTCGTGGATGTACGCGGCGAGGAACTGACCGGCGCCGTGCGCGAGCGCGAGCTTCGAGATCGGCAGCCCGGCGAAGTCCTCGACGCCGACGCGGAACAACTGGGGCAGCTTCGGCATGATCCGTTCGACCGTGTCGCGGCGGTCACCGTAGAACCAGCGGTAACAGAGGTGGCGGATCCGCATCTGCCAGCCGATGTGGTGGCGCGCGACGTAGCGCCGCCAGTTCGCGAACCCGAGGTCATCGCGCTCGAACGCGCGCGCGAGATAGGGTCCGGCGGTCGCGCCATACTCGATCGCCTGCGCGATGCCCTCGCCCGTCGCGATGTCGATGCCGGCGGCTTCACCGACGAGCAGCACGCGCGGCCGCGCGATCGGCGCACCCGGCGCGAAGCCGCGCTCGGCGAATTGCTTCAGCCGATAGCGGCCGATGTCGAGGCCGCGCGCCGCGAGGTAGGTCTCCAGCCGCGCGCGCGGTGAGTCGTGGGCGAGGTTGTGGATCGCGTACGCGCCGCGACACACGAGCGGCTCGCTGGCGACGAGCGTCGGGAAGTCCCACGCGTAGCCGGCGAGGTCGCGCATCGCGAAGTCGAACACGACGGTGTCGCGCGGCAGATCGAGCGGCGACGCCTCGGTGTCGAGCTCGCAGACCTGCGCGCGGAGCTCGTGCCGCGCGAACCCGGCGGCGCGGCGAACGATGCCGCCGACGCCGTCCGCGCCGACGATCGCCTTTGCTCGATAGGTCGCGGTCGCGGCCGTGACGACCACGTGATCGGCGCGGACGTCGATCGCGGTGACGGGCGTGGCGTCGCGGACGTCGATGCCGCGTGCGATCGCGGCTCGCGCCAGCGCGTGATCGAATTCGGCGCGACGGACGACGACTCCGCAGCGCGGGACGCGCGTCACGATCGTTTCGCTCGCGAGCCGCACGCCGACCGCATCGAGCGGGACCATCGGCACGTCGAGCGTGACGCCGAGCTTCTCGAGCGCCGCGAGCCCGCGCATGCCGAGCCCGCCGGCACAGATCTTCTCGCGCGGGTAACGCTCCGCCTCGAGCACGATCATGCGCTCGGCGAGCCGCGGCGCGATCGCTTGCAGGTGCAACGCCGTCGACAAGCCCGCCGGGCCGCCGCCGACGATCACGAGCTCCATGTCGATCACCTTCGCATCGCCTCCGGCGCTGCTACGCGCCGGGCGTTCGCCCGACTTGTTCACCGGCGCGTTGTATCAGATCTCGACGTGGAGCCGCACCGAGCCGACGATCGCCGGCCCGCGGTCGGTGTTGTAGCCAGGATTGTCGACGAGCTGGACGTCGACCGCCGGGAAGATGCCGCGGTATGCGCGCGCGGTGTAGTAGGCCTCGAAGACCCTCTCGCGACCGTAGTGAAGCTTGCCGTCGCCGAGGATGAATCCGTCGCCGCCGAGCTGGAGGTACGCCTTGTGATCGGCCGACAGCCCGTTCGACGCGAACGCGACGCCGAGCTTGTCGCCGGGGCGGTTCCACCGGCCGCCGCGTAGATCGGCGCCGAGCAGCACGGTGTTATCGATCTCGGTGTACGCGAACGACTCGTAGTGGCCTTCGTTCCAGCCGAGCCGGCCGAACGCGTGAAGCTCGTCGGCGAGCTCCTGCTCGGCGTTGAGGCCGAACCCGTACTTGATGCGGCCGGCGACGCGATAGTGCGTGATGTCGGGCGTCGCGTCCTCGAGCGCGCGATACGCGGCGATCGAATCCTCGTAGCTCCCCATCTTCGCGTGGTTCGCGAACCCGAGCACGCGGACGAGCCCGGGATGGCCGCCGACGCAGTCGTGAACCTCGAGCTCGAGGTTCTCGCCGCGCGCGTTTGCGATGTCGTAGTCGTAATGCGGGCCATTCGCGACCTTTGGCATCAGCATCTCGCCGAACCGCAGCGCCCACAGAGGCGCGTCGTATTCGATCGTGGCGCCGAGCGAGTAGCCGCGTGTGTCGGCCGCGTAGTCGTACGCGCCGTTGTTGTCGATCGCCCAGTTCATGAACTGGAG
>JBDUAS010000268.1:0-9454 GCA_040004535.1 Deltaproteobacteria bacterium | reverse complement strand
GTCGCGACGCTCGGCTCGCGCAAGGTCGAGACCCAGGAGTGCGCGATCGTGTTCGACCCCGAGGTCTCGCGCTCGATCGTCGGCACGATCTTCTCGGTCGCGAACGGCAGCTCGTTCTGGCGCAAGTCGAGCTACCTGGTCGGCAAAGAAGGTGAGCTGGTCGCGTCGAAGCTCGTGACGATCGTCGACGATCCGCTGATCCCGCGCGCGCCGGGCAGTCGGCCGTTCGATGGCGACGGCCTCGCGACGCGCAAGAACCCCGTGATCGATGCGGGGATCTTGGCCCCAGTGCTGTGCGACGTGTACTCGGCGCGCAAGCTCGGCCGCGCATCGACGGCGTCGGCCGGCCGTGGCATCGGTGGTAACCCGGGCCCGACGACGTCGAACTTGATGATGCAGCCTGGCTCGGTGTCGCGCGACGAGCTCCTCCGGAGCACGCCGAAGGGCCTCTACGTGACGAGCCTGATGGGCTTCGGGTTCAACCCGGTGACGGGGGATTTCTCACGCGGCGCACAGGGCTTCTGGATCGAGAACGGCGAGCTGACGTTCCCGGTGTCCGAGGTCACGATTGCCGCGAACTTTGACGAGATCTTGAAGCGCATCGATCTCGTGGCGAACGATATCGAGATGCGTAGCTCGACGGTCGCACCTACGTTCCGCGTATCGCACATGATGCTCGCAGGTACGTCGCGGTCGTAGCATGGCCGAAGAGCCCGTCTTGACTTGAATCCTTCGGGATGAAACGATCTTAAACGTGCCGGCCGTCGCCACGGCGTCGGGACTTCCCAACAAGCTTGGGAAGTACGAGCTGCTCATGCCCTTAGCGGCAGGCGGTATGGCGCGGATCTACATCGGCCGAAGCACCGGAATCGGTAGCTTCGAGCGCCATGTGGTTTTGAAGCTGATCACGCCGGAGCGCGCGAACGATCACATGGCGGTCCAGATGTTCCTGGACGAAGCGCGTCTTGCAGCGTCACTGAACCACCAGAACGTCGCGCAGGTGTTCGAGGTCGGTGAAGACGGCGGCATTCACTACCTCGCGATGGAGTACGTGCACGGCCAGGACCTGCGCGCGTTGCTCGCGAAGGCAGGTAGCCAGGGCACACGCATCCCACTCGAGCTCGCGCTGACCGTCGTCGCCGGTGCGGCGGCCGGACTCAATCACGCGCACGAAAGGCGCGCCGCCGACGGCACGCCGCTCGGCATCGTTCACCGCGACGTGTCGCCGTCGAACCTCATGATCGGCTACGACGGCTCGGTGAAGCTGCTCGACTTCGGCATCGCGAAGGCGACGTCGCGTTCGGTCGAGACCCAGTCGGGAATCATCAAGGGAAAGTTCGCGTACATGGCGCCCGAGCAGTGCCGTGGCCGCGACGTCGATCGCCGCAGCGACGTGTTCTCGCTCGGCATCATCCTCTACGAGATCTCGACGCAGCACCGCTGCTTCCGCGCCGACAGCGACTTCGACACGATGCATCGCATCGTCACCGGCGACGTCGTCCGGCCGACGCGCCTGGTCCAGAACTATCCGCTCGAGCTCGAAGCCATCGTGATGAAGGCGCTCGCGGTCGACGCGGTGCACCGTTACCAGAGCGCGGGTCTGTTGCTCGAGGCACTCGAAGCGTTCGCGGTCGCAAATCGGTTCTCGCTGTCGACGATGGGCCTCGGCCGCTTCATGCGCGACATGTTCGGCGAGCTCACCGAGCCGTGGCTCGGTGCGCCGCAGAACGCCGCGGCGCCGGGGGTCCCGAAGGAGAGCACGATCTCGTCGACGGACGGTCGCAGCGAGGTCGGGCCGGCGCCGATGCTGCCGTCGCACGATCGAGCGCGCACCGATTCCGACAGCGAGCTCGCTGGCGTGCCCGATGTCGGTTCGCGCTATCCCGAGTCGGAGGGCATCGCGGGCAAGACGATGCTCGATGTCGTTCACGACGACACCGAGGCACCCGACGAGCTCGCGACCGAGGTGCTGAGGCCGTCGCCGATCTCGCCGTACATCCAGGCGAAGCGCAGCTCACCCCAGCTGCCCTTGCTGTCGCACACCGGGCCGCAGTTGCCGCTACCGGCGCCGCCACTGCCGCCGTCCGAGACCGCGTTCCCGATGACGCCGGGCTCGGGCTCGCATTCGTCGCATCCCGCGCATCCCGCGCATCCCGCGCATCCCGCGCATCCGGCGATTCCGAGCACGCGCCATGGCTACGCGAGCGGCGGTGCGATGACGCAGCCGGGAAGTGGCTATCCGCACTACGAGCCGCCGCCCGACGAGCTCGACGTCCAGATCAAGCCGAACCGCAAGCTGCTGGTCCTCGGCGTCGGCGCAGCCATGATCGGCTTGATCGTGATCATCGCGCTCGTCGCGAGCGGCGGAACCAAGCTCAAGGACAACGACGGGCTCGTGGTGGGAAGCGACACGGCCGGCAGGGACGTCGAGGGGAGTGCGAGGGCGGTGACGCCGCCGCCCGCGCCGCCCGCGCAGATCGACGACCACATCACGATCCACGTCGGCTCGGAGCCGAAGGGCGCGGACGTGTTGATCGCCGGCACGAAGGTCGGCGTCACGCCGTTCGACGGCAAGCTCCAGCGTGGAGCCGCGGTGACGACGCTGGTCGTCCGGCTCGCCGGCTACGCCGACTTCAACTCGAAGATCGATCTGTCGGGCGAGTATTCGAACGACAAGATCACGCTGGCGAAGGTCGAGCCGAAGCCGGATCCGGTGTCCAAGCCCGATCCCAAGCCCGAAACGGCCGTGACGACCGACGCGCCGAAGCCCGAGACCAAGCCCGACACCGAGCCGAAGCCCGACACCAAACACGTGACGAACCCGCCGACGCACGTCGCGACGCCGATCGTCCACAACCCCGTGCACAACCCGGTGACGCACAACAGCCCGCCGCAGCCTCCCAGGGTCGAGCACGAGCGCGAGCCGGCCAAGCCGAAGTGCCAGCCCGCCGGTCAGATCAATCCGTTCGACACGAGCTGCAACGGCAAGGCCTGTCCCCCCTGTAGTTGAGGCGCTGAGCTAGATCTGGATCTCGGGCACGTCCGCGGACCACTTCAGCGTCGCGCCGGTGACCTTCGCGATCTCCTCGCACGTCACGCCCGGTGCGCGCTCGCGCAGCGTCAAGCCGCCCTTCGCGACGTCGATCACCGCGAGGTCGGTGACGATCGTGTGCACGCAGCGCAGGCCGGTGAGCGGCAACGAGCACTCGCGCAGGATCTTCGGCGAGCCATCCTTCGCGCAGTGCTCCATCATCACGATCACGCGGCGGCTGCCGGCGACGAGATCCATCGCGCCGCCCATGCCCTTGATCATCTTGCCCGGAATCGTCCAGTTCGCGAGGTCGCCGTTCTGCGACACCTCCATCGCGCCGAGCACGCTGACGTCGACGTGACCGCCGCGGATCATCGCGAACGAGGTCGCCGAGTCGAAGAACGCCGAGCCCTTGATCGTCGTGACGGTCTGCTTGCCGGCGTTGATGAGATCCGGATCCTCGTCGCCCTCGAACGGGAACGGGCCGATGCCGAGCAGGCCGTTCTCGCTCTGGAGCACGACGTCCAGCCCTGCCGGGATGAAGTTCGCGACGAGCGTCGGCATGCCGATGCCGAGGTTGACGTAGAAGCCATCTCGAAGCTCGCCGGCGACGCGGCGGGCCATCTGTTCGCGAGTGAGTTTCTGCATGGTCAGCTCCTCTTCCGCGTGGTGCGCTGCTCGATCGGCTTCTCGTAATTCGTGCCCTGGAAGATCCGCTGGACGTAGATCGACGGTAGGTGCACGTGGTCGGGGTCGAGGTCGCCGACCTCGACGAGCTCCTCGACCTCGACGATCGTGACCTTGCCGGCAGTCGCGACGAGTGGGTTGAAGTTGCGCGACGTCTTGTTGAACACCAGGTTGCCCCAGCGGTCGCCCTTCCAGGCCTTCACGATCGCGAAGTCGCCGCGAATCGCGTGCTCGAGCACGCAGTTCTTGCCGTTGATCTCGCGCGCATCCTTGCCCTCGGCGATCTTCGTTCCGAAACCGGTCGGCGTGTAGAACGCCTCGATACCGGCGCCGCCTGCACGCAGCCGTTCCGCGAGCGTGCCTTGCGGGCAGAGCTCGACCTCGAGCTGTCCCGACAGGAACTGCTGCTCGAAGATCTTGTTCTCGCCGACGTAGCTCGAGATCATCTTCTTGACCTGGCCCTGCGCGAGGAGGATGCCGAGACCCTTCTCGGTCGTGCCGCAGTTGTTCGACACGATCGTCAGGTTCTTCGTATTTCGCCGCGCGAGCTCGCGGATGCAGTTCTCCGGGTTACCCGAGAGGCCGAAGCCACCGGCCAGGATCGTGCAGCCGTCGAACACGTCGTGGAGCGCCGCGGCGGCGTCCGTATAGACCTTGTTCATTGCCTGTGTCTTACTGCCGATCGGGATGGCGATCATCACGCTGACGACCGATTTCGGCTCCCGCGACGGCTACGTCGGCGCGATGAAGGGCGTGTTGGTCCGGATCGGTCGGGAGCCCACGATCGTTGATATTTCCCACGACATCCCGCGTGGCGACATCGCCCACGCTGCGTGGGTGGTCAAGACGGCGTGCCGGGAGTTCCCTGCGGACACGATCCACGTCGTCGTCGTCGATCCGGGAGTCGGGGGTGCGCGCCGCGGCGTCGTCCTCGACGCGCAGGGCCAGTATTACGTCGGGCCGGATAACGGCGTGTTCGCGTACCTAGTGCCGTACTGGGCGCGCGCGATCGAGAACGTGCGCGTGATGGCGCCCGAGGTCAGCCATACGTTTCACGGCCGCGACGTGTTCGCCACCGCGGCTGCAGCGCTCGCGTTGAAGATCGACCCGACCGCGATCGGCACGCGGGTCGAGCTCGAGGGCAAGCTGCCGTGGGGACCGCGACCCGACGGCCTCGGCCGCGTCGTCCACATCGATCACTACGGCAACCTGGTGACCGACCTGCCGCCCGAAGAAGCCGGCGAGGCGGTGACGATCGCGGGCCGGCGCATCGCGATCGTGACGACGTACGAGAGCGTGTTGCCGAACGAGCTGCTGGCCTACGTCGGCTCGGCGAAGACGATCGAGGTCGGTGTGCGCGATGGCCGCGCCGACCGCATGCTCGACGCACCACGCGGCACCGTGATCGAGCCCGCGACGCTCGGCAGCGAGTACCGCTAGATGATCATCGACATCGGGTCACTCGCCGCCGGCGGCGACGGTATCGGCCGCGACGACACCGGCCGCGTCACGTTCGTGCCGCTGACCGCGCCGGGGGACCGGGTCCAGATCCGGATCGTCAAGCAGACGAAGTCGTTCGCGCGCGGCGAGGTCGAACAGATCGTGACGCCGTCGCCTGACCGCGTTGCACCGCCGTGCCCCGCATTCGTCGCGGGCTGCGGCGGCTGCCAGTGGCAACACGTCGCGATGCCTGCGCAGCTCGCGGCGAAGCACGCGATCGTCGTGAACGCGTTGCGCAAGGTGATCACGACGATCGATCCGATCGTCGCGCCGGCACCGCCGTTGGGCTGGCGGCGGCGTGCGCGGTTTCACGTCGACCGCAACGTGATCGGGCTGTACCGCACCGCGAGTCATGATCTCTTATCGCTCGCAGCGTGCCCGCAGCTCGAGCCCGAGCTCGAGGCCGTGCTCGCGCTGCTCGCGACGATGGCGAAGCACACGCCGCTGCCCGACGGCGAGGTCGCGATGGTGCGAGGCCACGCCGGTGCGATCGCGGTCGCATTCGAGCGGCCGTGGCGCGCGGCGGCCACGCTCGTCGGCCAGCGCGGGATCGCAGGTGTGATCGCCGACGATCAGAACTACGGCACGCCGGTGATCGAGATCGAGCCAGGCCTCTACGGCAGCCCGTGGGATTTCGCGCAGGCCAGCGCCGCCGGCAATGCCGCGTTGATAGCTATCGCGCGCGAGCTGCTCGGCAAAGGCCCTGGCGATGTGTTGGAGCTCTACGCCGGTGCCGGCAACTTCACGCGCGGCTTCACCGAGGACGACTGGCGGGTCACGCCGAGCGATGCGTTCGAGCCAGCGCGCCCGCCGCCGCGCTTCATCACCGGCCCGGCCGAGCGCGTGGTCGCGAGCTACCAGGGCAAGCCACGAGCGATCGTGCTCGATCCACCGCGCGCCGGTGCGGCCGAGGCGATCGACGGGATCGTCCGGATCGCGCCCAGCACGATCATCTACATCTCCTGCGATCCGGCGACGCTCGCGCGCGATGCGGAGCGGCTACTCGCCGCGGGCTATCGCGCGGATCGTGCGGTGCCGGTCGATCTGATGCCGCAGACCTCGCACGTCGAGGTCGCGCTCCGCCTCAGGCGCTGAGCTCTTGACGCGGCAGGTGATACATCAGCGCCTGGAGCAGGCGCCGTTGATCTTTCTCTTCCGGGAACCAATCCCGCGGGTAAAGCATCGCCCGCTTTCCAAGCTCGACCACCAGCACCGGCGCTGCGTGATACATCGGCACCGAGCGGCGCAGGAAGTACACCGCCGTGATCTCCGACGGCTTCACGTCGAGTGGGTTCGGCCGGTGGAGCTTGCGCGGCAGTACGACGTGCTTCTCGGTCACGATGAACGTGCCGGCCGGATGGATGTACGACAGCACGAGCTGATAACCGCGCCACAGACCGAGCGCGATCAAGACCCAGCCGGTCCAGACGCCGACCGTTCCCAACCGCCACACCAGCAGCGCGCCGAAGATGATCCCGAACACGGTCCAGCTGATCAGGCGCTGGCGCGACCCTTCGAGCTCGACCTCGACCGACTCGAGGGGCGCGCGATCTTTATCCTCGGTGTGGAACGGTGCTTCGGTCTCAGCTGCGACCCCAGTCGCGGGTGAGCTCGGCGACGCGGGCTTGGACTTCGTCGAGGTGGACATTGCAGAGACGCCGTCCCGAGACGACCTCCTGTCCATCTACCACGACGTCGGTGATCGCGCGAGACGAGAGCGCATAGACCACATTCTTTTCGAGGGCCTGGACGGGCCACAGCGACGGATCGTCGAGGTCGAGGCCCACCAGATCACACCGATAGCCTGGGGCGACCTTGCCGATCGGCAGCCGCAGGACCTCGCCGGCGGTGTGCGTACCGAGCCGAAAACAGGTCTCGGCATCGATCGCCTGGCCGTTCGTGCGATGAACTTTTTGGAGCAGCGCCGCGGTTCTCATCTCGTCGAACACGCTGACCCGGTTGTTCGAACAGCCGCCATCGGTGCCGAGCCCGACCCGCACGCCGCGCGCGACGAGGTCGACGAGGTCGGTGACACCGTCGCCGAGGAACATGTTCGAGCCCGGGCAATACGCGAGCGAGCCGCCGCGCTCCGCGAGTAGCGCGCGCTCCTCGGCGTCGAACCAGCATCCGTGCACGGCGACCATGCTCGACAGGTCGACCTGGAGGCCGGCGATCGCATGGAGCGGGCGCTTGCCGGTGCGCTCGAGCGATTGGTCGACCTGCCACTGCTCCTCGGCCAGATGGATGTGCCACGGCTCTCCGGCATCTCCCGCGCAGCCGGCGCCCGCTTCGATCATCTCGGTGCTCGCGCCGTGCTGGCTGTGCGGCGCCGGCTGGATCGTGACGAGGTGACGTTCGGGATCGCGGTAGCGCGCGTGCAGTGCCTGGAAGTGCGCGATCGCCTGCGGGATGGTCTCGCGATACGCGGCGGGCGCGCCGTCCCAATCGTAGAAGCAGCGCGCGAGCACGATCCGGATCCCGAGCCGGCGCGCGGCCTCGATCGTGGCGGATGCGTGATCGTTGCCCTGGTTGTTGACGTAGTAGAAGTCGCAGACCGTCGTGACGCCGTGGAGCAGCATCTCGCCGAACGCGAACAGCGCGGCGGTCGCCATGTCCTCGGCGCCGAGCCGCGGCGAGTAGCGATAGAGCGCGCGGTCGCGCCATTCGAGAAACGGCAGGTCATCGCCGATGCCGCGGAGCAACGACTGGAAGCTGTGGTTGTGCGTGTTGACCGTGCCCGGGACGATCGCGCGGTGGCTCCAGTCGAGCTTCTTCGCGTGCGCCGCGCCCGCAAACCCGGCGACCTCGGCGGGATCTCCGACCGCGACGATCAGGCCGTCGACGGCGAGCACGCTCGTGGGGCCGCGTGCGCCGTCACCGGTGAGCGCCTTGTCCGCGGTGACGAGCAGCGAGGACGGCTTGGTCATCACGGCGCCGACACTAGCATCAGCCCCCCGTGCTAGCTTGCCGCCCATGCACGAGCTCGTCGAGAAAGGACTAGACCCGGTCTACGTCCTGCACTCCGAGCATCCGATCTTGATCGAACGTGCGCTCCACGCGATCCGCGACGCGGCGATGCCGCCGGCGACGCGCGGGTTCAACTACGACGTGGTGGAAGGCAAGCCGAGCGGAGCGAAGATCGCGGCGCTCGCCCAGACCCTGCCGATGATGGCGAAGTACCGCATGGTGGTCGTCCGCGACCTCGGCCTCATGCCGGCGGATGATGCCGAGCCGTTGCTCGCGTACTTCGCGAAGCCAAATCCGAGCACCGTGATCGTCGCGATGACGACGAAGCTCGACAAGCGGCTGAAGACGTTCGCGACCGCGTCGAAGAAGGGCTGGCTCCACGTGCTCGAGGCACCGCGCCAGCTCGTGCCGTGGGTCCGCAACGAGGCAAAGGCGAAGCACGTCGACATCGACAACGCGGCGGTCGCGCGGCTCGTCGATACCGTCGGCAGCGATCTATCGCGGCTCGCGCTCACGGTCGAGCAGCTCGGCCTCTACGCCGGCGATCGTACGGTGACGTCGGACGATGTCGACGACTTGGTCGCCGATACCCGCGAGCGCTCGGTGTTCGAGCTGACCGATGCGATCGGCGCCGCGGATCGGCCGCGCGCCTTGGGGGCGGTCGCGTCGCTGTGCGATCAGCGCGAGAGCGCGGTCGGCGTCGTCGTCATGCTCGCGCGGTACATTCGCCAGCTGTCGCTCGTCCACGTCATGAAGGCCGACAACATCCCGCGTGGCGCGTGGGGCAGCCGGATCGGCGTACCGCCGTTCGTCGTCGACAAGCTCGCGACCCAGGCGCGGCTGTACTCGTCGCGCTCGCTCGCGAGGGCGACCCAGCGGCTCGCGAACGCGGACCGCGCGTTGAAGGGCGACATCACGCTCGACAGCCGCAAGGACGACTTCACCGGGCCGCAGCTCAAGGCACTCGGGCGCGAGCTCGCGGAGCGCGTGATCCTCGAGCAGGTGGTCGACGGGATCGTCGGCCTCGCGCAGCGCTGACGATCACATCGCGCCTGGACCAACCTATTTCTTGTCGTGGATCGAGTCGTCGACGATCACCGGCGCGACGACGAGCGTCTTGTCCGGATCGACCGCCTTCGCAGGCGGCGGGGGCGGCGGAATCGGCTTGTCGTTCTTGTCGACCTTCGCCGGCGGCCGCAGATTCGCGGGCAGCTGGATCGCCGGCTGGGTGTCCTCGCCGGAGATCCCCATCTCCTCGAACGGCTTGCG
>JBDUAS010000267.1:0-9455 GCA_040004535.1 Deltaproteobacteria bacterium | reverse complement strand
CCTTCACGCAGATCGTGCGGCACAGGTGATAGAAGCCGTCGAGCGAGCTCTCGTGCAGCCCGAGCGCCATCGCCTCCATGAGCGCGAGCCACTCGTGCGTGGACACCGGCACCTTCTTGGCGCGCAGCTCGTAGAGGAAGTCGATCAACATCGCAGAGCCTGACTACGCTTTCGCTCGCTTTTGCACGAGCTCGACATCCGCCTCGGTCTTCAACAGCGTGCCGAGGAACGGGATGCCGTGGCCGACCTTCGCGAGATCGATGCCCGCTTTCTTGAGCGCGAGGATCCAATCGATCAGCTCGCTCGTCGACGGCTTCTTGCGCAGCTTCGGCGTCGAGCGCAGCGAGAAGAACATCTCGAGCGCGTTATCGAGCACGCGGTCGGTGATGTCGGGATGGTGGACCTTCACGATCTCCGCCATCAGCTCGCGATCCGGGAACTGGATGTAGTGGAACACGCACCGCCGCAGGAACGCGTCGGGCAGCTCCTTCTCGTTGTTCGACGTGATCACGACGACCGGTCGCTGCTTCGCGACCACTTCACGCCCGGTCTCGTCGATCGGGAACCGCATCGCGTCGAGCTCGTGCAGCAAGTCGTTCGGGAACTCGATGTCGGCCTTGTCGATCTCGTCGATCAGCAACACCGTGCGGCCGGGCGCCGACAACGCCTCGCCGAGGGGGCCGAGCTTGATGTACTTCGCGATGTCGTTGACGTCGCCGCCAAACCGCGAGTCGTACAGCCGCGCGACCGTGTCGTAGATGTAGAGGCCGTCGCGCGCCTTCGTCGTCGACTTGACGTGCCAGCGGATCAGCGGCAGCTCGAGCGCGCGCGCGAGGTTCTCGGCGAGCAGCGTCTTGCCGGTGCCGGGCTCGCCGCGGACCAGGAGCGGCCGGCCGAGCGCGACCGCGACGTTGACCGCGTGCTTGAGCTCCTCCGACGCGATGTACGTCTCGGTGCCCTTGAACTGATCGAAATACTCGACAACTTCCACGTCGAGAACTGTAGCTTACTTCTCTATTACTTCCGACGGGCTTGAATGTAGGCGTCACCGACGGCGTAGACGTGAGTCGCGAGGTGAACCAGGCCCAGCACGCCACCGATCAGCGGCAGCCCGACGACGACGGCGGCACCGGTCGCGGCCGCGACGACGAACACGCCGATCGCCTTGTCGGTCTCGCCGTTGATCAGCTGACCGACGCCGGGGATCACGAGGCTGCACGCGGCGGGAACCAGGCCGCTACCGCCACTACCGGACGAGGACGACGATTTCACCAGCGCGTTGCTCATGGCATCCAACATGACACCGATCGCGAGGCCGCGCACCTGCGACGATGTGGGACGCCCCTGTGACGTCGCAGCGACGGAGATCAGCGACTTAGAACCAGGTCGAAGCGCCGAGCATGATCAGCAAGTAGTACGAGCTGTACGTGCCCTGATTCGTGGGTTGCTCGATCTGCGAACCAGCGGGGATGATCGGCACCGTCGGGTCCGGACCTTCGCGCGACGGCTGGCCGTTCTGCTGGAACCCGTCCTGCGGTTGTTGTCCGTTCGGGCTGCAGCCCTCGGAGCCGGCCGGGTTGCAGTTGCGGTTGTTCGTGCGCGAGCCCTCGAGGATCAGGCCGAAACCCGCATCGAACGACCAGCGTGGCAGCTTGTACGAGCCGCCCGCGGCGATCATCGTGCGCGCCGCGCCGTCGAGATCCACGCGCTCCCAACCCGGCTTCGCCGCGCGCGTGTCGTGGCTGATGCCACCGCGCACGACGAGGCTGTTGTCCGCGCCCTGCTCCCACGACCAGCTACCGCCGAGGCGGATGCCGTACGTGTCTTGAAGGCCGTGCTGGATCAGCGTCTGCTGGAGCAGCACCGAGTTCGTGCTCGCCGGCGTCACGATCTGCGCGTCGACGGTGACCTTGTAGTCACTCGGGTTCTGGCACGTGATGTCCTTCGTGTAGTCGCACGTCGCGCCCCAGTGCTCCCAATCGAGATCGAGCTCGAGGTCGCCCTTCTGCTTGCCCTTGCCGTCGAGGAACTTCCAGCGCCCACCGAGCTGCGCCGTCATCGGCAGCTCGATATCGGCGCACGCCTTCAGCTTATCGTTCGTGCCGCCCGCTGCGCAGCGAACCTTGTCGGCATCGGCGGGAACGACCGAGATCGGTGCGCCCGCGAGCGTCACGCCGGGTGCGTTGACCGCGTGCGCGTCGCCCTTCGCGTTGATCATGATCGGCAGCGTGTAGTTCGCGCCGAGCTCGATATTCGGGCCGAGCCGATACGCCAGGCCGAGGCCACCGGTCTCGACCACGGCGCTCGCGTCGACGGAGAACACGCCATCTTGGTTGATGTACTCCTCCTCGTTGAGGAGGCCCATCACGCCGACCGTCGACTTCAGCTGCGCGACGCCGACGGAGCCGCGAACACCGATGTCGAAGTCCGGCGTGACCGAGTACGCGACGTCGAGCGACGGCAGGATGATCGCCGCTTCTTGCTCGATGATGTCGTAGCGAGTCGGCGGCGGCGGCCCGCCCGGCACCGGGAAGTCGTAGCCGAGGTCCGTCTTCGTGAAGTACGGCTTGCCGTTCACGTTGTTCATGTTGCGGAACGGGTACGCGTTGGGCGCGTAGATCCCGAAGCCGGCATGAAGGTGCGGAATCGCGTTGTTGAGATCGGAGACGACGCCGATCACCGGCACCGGCTGGAACGCGCCGAGGCCGAGCGGCGGCTTCGCGTCGTTCGTCATCTTCGGGTACGCCATGCCCGCGTACGATGTCGCCTCTTCCTTGATCGGGTCGTACGTTCCCGCGCGCTGGAACGACATCAGATAGTCGATCGCGGCGACGCCGATCGTGACCTTCGTGCCGGTGGTCTTCGCGATGCCCGCA
Organism: Deltaproteobacteria bacterium; assembly: GCA_040004535.1. Taxonomy (GTDB): domain Bacteria; phylum Myxococcota_A; class Polyangia; order Haliangiales; family Haliangiaceae; genus JABFXX01. The sequence goes on along the minus strand of JBDUAS010000267.1, from coordinate 6,579 downwards.
GGATTGAGCGCGATCGCCTCGGCGTCGTCGGCAGATGCGACGGCCGCACCGGCGCGCGATGTCGAGATGACACCCGCTCCGGGCAAGAACAAACCACCCGCCGACGCCACGCCGCCACTACAAACCACGAATAGGTAAGCCAGCCCCTTAGCCTTCATGTGGCGGTGAAGCTACCCCACCGCCCTTACGCGCGAAAAGCCCTATGTGCGTCAACAGGATGGCGATCGCCGCGGGGGTGATTCCACTGATCCGCGACGCTTGACCGACGGAGCGAGGTCGGATCGCTTCTAGCTTCTCGACGACCTCGTTCGACAGCCCCGGGATCCGGCGAAAATCGAGACCGTCCGGAACGCGGACCGCGTCGGCGCGGGCGACCCGGGCGGCATCGGCCTCCTGGCGACGGAGATAGCCCGCGTAGCTGGTCTCGATCGCGACGCGCTCGAGCACCTCGGCGGTGTGCGGCGAGGCGGCGAGGCCGCCGGCGTGTGCGACTTCCTCGACGGCGCGCCAGTCGAGCTCGGGCCTGCGCAACAGCTCGACGAGCGTCGCGCGCTTCGCGACGAGCGGCGCCGAGCCGTGCTTCGCGAGCACCGCGTTGACCGCGTCACCGGCGAGGACGCTCGCGCGCTCGGCCCGCTCGGTCGCGGCCGCGAGATCGATGCGCCATTGCTCGAACAGCGCCCACCGCTCGTCGGGAACGAGGCCGAGCTCGCGGCCGATCGGCATCAGGCGATCGACCGCGTTGTCCTCGCGGAGCAGCAAGCGGAACTCGGCGCGCGACGTCAGCATGCGATACGGTTCTTTGGTGCCGCGCGTGACCAGATCGTCGACGAGCACGCCGCCGTACCCCTGATCGCGGCGCAGGATCAGCGGATCGCGATGCAACAGTGCGAGTGCGGCGTTGATCCCGGCGAACAAGCCCTGGACCGCGGCCTCCTCGTAGCCGGATGTGCCGTTGATCTGGCCCGCGTGATAGAGCCCGCGGACGCGGCGAGTCTCGAGCGTCGGCAGGACTTCGCGCGGGTCGATGAAGTCATACTCGACCGCGTAGCCGGCGCGCGTCATCTCGGCGCGCTCGAGGCCGGGGATGGTGCGGAGGAATGCGAGCTGGATGTCGAACGGCAGCGACGTCGAGATCCCGTTCGGATAGACCTCGGCCGAGTCGATGCCCTCGGGCTCGAGATAGATCTGATGGCGGTCTTTGTCCGCGAAGCGGACCACCTTGTCCTCGATCGAAGGGCAGTAGCGCGGGCCGGTGCCGGCGATCTGCTTGGTGTAGAGCGGCGAGCGCGGCAGGCCGTCGCGGATGATCGCGTGCGTGCGCTCGTTCGTGTACGTGATCCAGCACGCGATCTGCGGCAGCGGTGGTGGCGGGCCGCGCCACGAGAACGTCGGCGGCGGATCGTCGCCGGGCTGGACCTCGAGGCCTGCGATATCGATCGTCTTGCGATCGATCCGGCACGGCGTGCCGGTCTTCAGGCGCGCGAGGGGAAACCCGAGCTCCGCGAGCGAAGCGCTGATGCCGAGCGCCGGGGGCTCACCTGCACGGCCGCCTTGCGCACGCGCTTCGCCGACGAAGATCGCGCCGCGCATGAACGTACCGGTCGACAACACGACGCTCTTGGTCCGGTACGTGATGCCCATCGTCGTCGTGACCGCGACGATCTGCTTGCGCCCCGATGCCATGTCCTCGGTGTGCAGCTTCGCGACTTCACCCTGGCGCAGCGCGAGACCTACACAATTCTCGAGCCGCATGCGCATCTCGTCGCGATAGCGCCGCTTGTCGGACTGGCAGCGGGTCGAGCGCACGGCCGGACCTTTACTCGCGTTGAGCCGGCGGAACTGGATGCCGGTCGCGTCGGCGACGCTGCCCATCTCGCCGCCGAGAGCGTCGAGCTCCTTGACGATGTGACCCTTCGCGACGCCGCCGATCGCCGGGTTGCACGACATCTGCGCGACCATCTCGAGCGAGCCGGTCAGCACGAGCACCCGCACGCCGAGCCGCGCGGCCGCGAGCGCGGCTTCGCACCCGGCATGGCCGGCGCCGACGACGATCACGTCGTAGCTGTCGGGGTACTCGTACACCGGCGCGGTCTACCACGCCGGCACGGACAGCGCGCATGCAAACGACGCCGGCGCCGCGACGCAGCGCTCGCGGTCGCACGCGTGCGATGCGCAGTCGTCGGCGAGCACGCACGCGGCACCCTCGGCGTGGCGTGGCTCGCAGCGGTCGCGGTCGTTGCAGAACAGGCCGCGCCCGCAGTGTTGTGTGTGGCAGGCCGCGCCCTGTGGCTCGGCCTGGACGCATTGCCGGCTGGTGTCGTCGCAGCGGCCGTCGTCGCCGCATTCGTCGTCGGCTTGACACGCCGTGCCGCGCGGCTTGGAGCGCGCGCAGCGCCGGGTCGAGTGTTCGCAGTACAAGCCCGCGTTGACGTCGCACGCGACGAACACCTGCGAATCGGGCTGGATCGTGATCGCTCGCGCGCCGTCGCGCTGGGTGCCGAAACAAGGGCCCGCGCCAGGTTTGGCGCTGACCGCGACGAGCTGGCAGGTGTCGGGACCGCACGTGAACGCACAGGTCGAGCCGGCCGGCAGCTGCGGGCAGTCGCGATCACTGGAGCACGCGATCGCGGCATCGCTCGGCCGCGCGTCCGCCGGCGGGCTCGGAGGCGGGCTCGGAGGCGGGCGCGGCGGCGGCTCGTCGGTCGTACGCGTGCGTTCGCACGCCGCCTCGGCGACCGCGACGCCGGCGATGATGACCACGACCAAGATCACGCCAGGACGCACCCTGGACACGTAACACGGTCCACGAGGGCGTAGACGCCCCACCTCTTGCGCGCGCCGGCGTGCTCTGATGGGCGCGATGTCATCGCTTGCACGCATCGTCGTAGCGGTCATCGCCGTGTCGTCCGTCGGCTATGCCGACTCCAAGGTCCAGATCTCTACGCGCATCAAGACCGTCGAGATCCGCGACGACGCCTGGGGCATCACCGCGTTCCGGATCGAGATTCCCGCGGACTGGACGTTCGAGGGCGTGCTGCTCCGCGATCCGTATTGCGGCGGCGTACCGACGGTCGCGTATCGGATCTCGAGCCCCGACGGGCTCTCTGGTTTCCAGGCGCTGCCTTCGTTCGTGTGGCATTGGTCCGACGATGCGTCGAACTTGAAGATCTATCGCCAGGCGCACTGCAAGACGATGGAGGCGATGTCGCCGACCGACTTCCTGAGCTACGTCGCGCCGTCGATCCGACCGAACCCGACGCTCGGGCCGATCCAGCCGACCGTCGATGCCGCGCAGATCGATCAGATGATCGCGCAGTTCAACGATCAGGCGCGGCGCGCCCGAATGACGATGGAAGAATCAGGCGGCGGCGTCCACAGCCGGATCGAGTACACGTTCCGCGGTCACACCATCGAAGAGAACTTGCGCGTCGTGGTCCAGACCACCAAGACCCAGATCAACATGGGCCGCGGTCCGGTTCGCTACGCGTGGAATTCGTTCGCCGATGTCTCCGGTGTCCGCGCGCCGAAGGGTCAGCTCGACGCGGTGGCCAAGGCGATCGGCCCATTGATCGCGAAGGGCGCGTACACCCAGGACTGGCTGAACCGGCAGCACAGAAAGATGGCGAAGGACCAGGAGATCGCGATGGCGCAGATCAAGAAGACCGGCGACGAGACCTCCGCGATGTTGAAGAAGTCGCACGAGGCGTACATGAAGCAGTCCAAGGCGAGCTTCGAGAAATCGCAGAAGGCGGATCGCGATCGGATGGAGGCCCAGCACGCCGGCGCGGTCGCCTGGACGCTCTACGCGGGCGACGAGCAGCTCGTGCGCAACCCGAAGACCCACGAGGTCTCACGCGTGACGAGCACCGCGGGCAAGAACGCGCATCAAGACGAGGTCAGCGGCAATATCGTGATCACCGACGATCCGAACTACGACCCGAGCTACTACATCCGCGGGACATGGACTCAGCTCGAGAACGTCTCGCCGTAGCGAATCACGGCGCCGCGGAACCGGCGCCATCGTCGGCGGCCGGTGCATCACTTCCCGCATCCGCGGGCGGGCGACCCTTGCCGCACGTGTCATCGCCGTGCGGCTTCCACGGCGCGAACCGATAGACGTCGAGCACGAGCCGGACGACGACATCGGTCGGGTGCTCGCCATCGGGAGCCTTGCTCTGATCCCACGACAGCGCCTTGATCTTCGTCGACCCGCACTTGTCGTGCAGGTTGTTCGGCATCGCGGCGTAGTCGGCCTTGTTGCGATCGAGCTCGTCGAACGAGCACACGCCGGGCACTCCACACATGAAGACGAACGTGTCGTAGTAGCTCTTGGTCTTGGTGCCGAGCTCGCGGATGGCCCAGCCGCCGGCCGCGCCGTCCTTGTTCGACATCCGCAGCTCGACCGGCGAATTGCCGGACGGCAGATCGACGTAGAAGCAGGCTTCGGCGCGCTCGGCGCTCTTGTAGAGGTGATTCGTCCCGACCTGCGCCCACAGCTCCTGCGGCGACGTCAGGCGGACCTCGAACCGCTTGTGCGCCGCGTCGCTCGGCGCGCCTGCGCCTCCGTCGCCCGCGGCGTTGAGATCTCGGCACTTGCACTCGGCGCCCGCGCACAACGGGCCGGCGAGCACGCCATCTGTCACCTTGGGTGGAGGCGCCCCGATCGAAACCTGGTGCGCGGTCCCCGAGCAAGCGAAGCACATCACGGCACAAGCCGCGGCAGCTGGCAGCCTCATTCCCTACCTATATCAGGCATCTCAGGCAACCGGGTCCGCCCGGGCCGGGTCGTAGCAACGTTGATCTCCCGCTCCGCGCGGGTGTATGAGCGGAAAGTCTCGATGATCAAACCCCTTCTCATTGCCGTGGCACTCGCGTTCGGCATCGCATCCTCGGTCGGGTGCGGCGCCAAGTCCGGCTCCGGCGCGGTCGACTACTCGGTCTCCGCGCAAAAGAACTACGAGAAGGGGCTCAAGGAGCTCGACAGCAAGGACTGGATCGCGGCTTCGAAGTACTTCGCGTTCATCAAGAGCCGGTTCCCGTACTCGAAGTACGCCGTGCTCGCCGAGCTCCGGCTCGCCGATGCCGAGTTCGGCGCCGAGCAATACGTCGAGGCGATCGACAGCTATCGCCTGTTCATGAAGTTCCACCCGACGCACGAGATGGTCGCGAACGGCTACGCGTCGTTCAAGATCGGCGACGCGTACTTCCTGCAGCTGTCGAGCGACTTCTGGTTGTTCCCGCCGTCGTTCGAGAAGGACCAGTCGTCGACGGAAGACGCCGCGAACGAGCTCAAGGCGTTCCTCGACAAGTATCCGGACTCGCCCTATCGCGACAAGGCGAAGGAGATCGTCGTCAAGGTCGGCAAGCGCCTCGCCGATCACGAATGGTACGTCGCGCGTTACTACTGGGATCGCGGCAAGCCGATGGGCACCGTGCTCCGGCTGCGCCGCTTGCTCGAGCGTTATCGCGGCGTCGGTTACGACGTCGAGGCGCTGTGGTTGCTCGGCCGCGCGTATGTCGCGGTCGACATGCCTGACCGCGCGCGGTTGTCGTGGCAGGAGCTCGTCGCGAGGTACCCGCAGAGCGATCGCGCGGGCGAGGCCAAAGGCGCGCTCGCGTCGTTGTCGCCTGCCAAGAAGTAGCCGCGGGTCGTCCGCACGGGTGGCGTCACTCCCGATGCCCCAGAGCTGTTAGTCTGGAGTCGATGAGCAGTGACCGTGCCCAGGTCAGTGTCGACCAGCTGATCGCGCTCGGCCGCGAGCACTACAACGCGAACGAATACGAGCGCGCCGAACCGTTCCTCGCCGAGGCTGCCTCGGCCCGTCCGAGCTTCCCCGACCTCTACAACATGCTCGGCGTGATCTATCACGCACAGGGCCGGTTCTCGGACGCCGAGGAGGCATTCGAGAACGCGCTGCGCCTCAACCCGCGCTACACCGAGGCCGCGCTCAACCTGTCGGTCACGTACAACGACCGCGGCAAGTACGAGCGCGCGCGCGAGGTCTACACCAAGGCCGTGTCCGCGTCGGTCGGCCAGCCGAACGCGCTCGATCGCTTCGCACGCGGCAAGCTCGCGAACATGCACGCCGACCTCGGCGCCGCGTACGCCGGCCTCGCGATGTTCGACGAAGCCGTGCGCGAGTACTCGAAGGCGCTCGACCTGTGCTCGGACTTCGCGGACCTCCGCGTCCGCCTCGGCAACGTGTATCGCGACATGGGCATGTTCCACGCGGCCGTCGCCGAGTTCGAGCACGCGAAGAAGATCCGCCCCGATTTCATTCCCGCGCGCATCCACCTCGGCGTGACGTTGTTCTCGCTCGGCCGCAAGGACGCCGCACTCGTCGAGTGGCAGAACGTCTTGAAGGTCGATCCGAGCAACAAGAGCGCGCAGCTCTACATCCGTATGGTCAACGACGAGAACGGCCCGCAGCCCGGATCCGCGCTGCCGCGGTAGTCATTCGGCTTTGTTCTGTTCGCGGAGCTGCTTTTTCACTTCTTCGGGCATGTCGAGGTCGATCCCATCGCGCCGGCTTCGCCGCGCGGAGAGGCTCGCCGAACTATCGGCTTCGCTCGGGT
>JBDUAS010000542.1:0-2822 GCA_040004535.1 Deltaproteobacteria bacterium | reverse complement strand
CGACGGCGTGCTCGTCCTCGGTTCCGACGACCACCGGCAGCGTTACTTCTTTGCCGCCGGGGAGCGACAGCTTGGCGTCTTGCTTCTCAGCCATGGCGGCAAGATACCCGATCTCGTTCGAGAGACCGGCGGCCGGTGTGTGAAAAGTTTGCCGCTTATTCCAACGCGCTGAAGTCGAGGACGTCGTCGGGCTTGCCCTCCGCGATGACCTTGCCTGCGTCGAGCTGGATCACGCGGTCGGCGAGCAAGCGCGCCTCGGCGATCGAGTGTGTCACATGGACCACGGGGACCCCGAGCTCGGGCGCGAGCTCGCGAACGAGGCCGACCAGTTGCGTGCGCAGCTCGCGATCGAGCGCGGAGAATGGCTCGTCGAGCAAGACCAGCTTGGGAGAGCACGCGAGCGCACGCGCGAGTGCAACGCGCTGCGCCTCGCCTCCCGAGAACGTACGCGGCCGGCGCTTCGCGAGGTGGCCGACCCCGACGCGGTCGAGGAGCGCTTGCGCCTTCGATGCGCGCTCCGCGCGCGGCGTTTCACGCATTCCATAGGTCACGTTGTGGAGCGCTGACATGTGCGGAAACAATGCGAGGCCCTGGAACACGTACGCGAGGCGACGGTGGTGAACCGGGATGCAGATGCCGCGGCCGCGATCGAGCCAGACCTCGTCGCCGAGCTTGATCGTGCCGCGGTCGGGCACGGCGAGCCCCGCGAGCACCGACAGCAGCGTGCTCTTGCCCGAGCCCGAGCGGCCCATCACGCACGTGATGCCCGGCGGGCAGCGAAAGTCGACGTCGACGCCAAACTCGCCGCGCCGGACTGCGAACGTGGCGACGAGGTCAGCCACGCTGGAGCCGCCGCGTCAGCCGGTTCGCGAGCACGAGCAACACGATGCCGAGCAGCGTCGTCGCGATCGCCATGTTGCGCGCAGAGTCCTCGCGCAGCGCGACGAGCTCGTCGATCACGAAGATCGAGGCGGGGCTCTCGTTGTGGATCCCGAACCCGTCGAACCGCGAGCTCGCGACCATCTGGGTCATGCCGTAGTCACCGAGCGCGCGCGCGAACGCGAGCATCGCGCCCGCGATGATGCCCGGCGCCGCGAGGGGAAGTGTGACGGTCGCGAGCACGCGCGCCGGTGAGGCGCCGAGCGTGCGCGCGGCCGCGAGGAGGTTCGGCTCGATCGCATCGAGTCCGACCTTGACCGCGCCGACGACGAGCGGGATCGAGCCGACGGTCGCCGCGATCACCGCGGCCTTGAACGTGAAGATGATATCGCCGCCGGTCAGCCAGTGAAACGCGCGGCCGATCAGGCTGTGCGGCGCCATGATCGTGAGCAGGTAATAACCGAGCACCGTCGGCGGCAACACGAGCGGCGTCGAGATCAACGCCGCGACCAGGTCGGGCAGGGGCAGCTTCTTCCATACGAGCAACAGGGCGAGCCCCGTGCCGATGACGAGCGCGAACACCATCGCGATCGTCGCGACCTGCAGCGACAGGAAGAGTGGCGACCAGTTCACGTCACGGCACGTCCGGGAATCCGCGCGACGAATACCGCGCCGAGGTCGCCACGCTCTTCGACGTGGATCGTCCCGCCGTGGGCCTCGACCGCGAGCTTGCAGAAGTACAGCCCGAGACCGCGGTTCGCACGCGCCGACGCGCGCCGGCGCTCGACCTGGAAGTAACGCCCGAAGATCTGTTCGCGATCCGCGACCGGCACCGGCGGGCCGCTGTTTCCGATCGCGATCTCGATCGAGCTATCCGCGCTGCGCTTGGCGGAGATCCCGCAGCGACCGCCGCGAGGCGCATAGCGGGTCGCATTGTCGAGCATGTTCTCGATCACGCGGCCGAACAGATCGCGATCGAGCATCACGACGAGCTCGGCATCGACGTCGACATCGCAACGCAGTTGGCGGACCTCGAAGTGAGCGCGGTTGCCGGCGCGCGCACCCTCGATCAGCTCGACCAGGCGGACCGGCGCGAGCTGGGCCCGCAGCATGCCGTCCTCGAGCTCGTCGACGTCGAGGATCGTCGACACGAGGCCGAGCGCCTTGCCGAGCAACAGCTCGGTGTCGTCGAGGTACGAGCGTGCAGCGGGTGTGACCTCGCCGAGCTCGTCTCGCAGCAAGCTGATGTAGCCGACCGCAGCGGCGAGCGGACTGCGCAGGTCGTGGACGACAAGCGCGGCCAGTGCTCGCTTCTTCTCGCGAAGCTCTGCCGCACTGTCCTCGAGCGTCACGGCTACCCTTTCACCTGATTGCGACCGCCTTCCTTGGCGGCGAACAGCTGGGTATCGGCTTGCTTGATGAACTCGAGCGCGTCCTCGATCTCGCCGCGCAGGCTGGCGACGCCGATCGAGACCGTGACGGGGATGATCGCGTCCTCGAACTTGAACTCCGCGATCTCGACGAGCTTGCGGACCTTCTCGGCGAACGCCATCGCGTTGTAGTGATCGATCTCGGGCAGCACGATCGCGAACTCCTCGCCGCCGTAGCGCGCGAGCACGTCCTCGCGCCGGATCCGGGTCTTGATCACCGACGCGAGGTGCTTCAACACGTGATCGCCGGCGAGGTGACCGAACGAGTCGTTGACGCCCTTGAACCGGTCGATATCGAACATGATCAGCGACAGGTCGCGGCGATAGCGCAGCGCGCGGCCGATCTCGCGCTCGAGTGTCTCGACGAAGTACCTGCGGTTGAAGATCTGGGTGAGGCCATCGACCGTGGTGAGTCGGTAAATTTCCTCGTGGTACGCGTTCTCGATGTTGTTGCCGCTGAGGAACTTGAAGATGCAGCGGCCGACCTTGATGAAGTCGCCATCGCGCAGCACG
>JBDUAS010000266.1:0-9480 GCA_040004535.1 Deltaproteobacteria bacterium | reverse complement strand
TAGATCACGACGATCTCCGAGGTCAGCGCCTCGATCTCGTAGAGCACGTGGCTCGACACGACGATCGTCGTGCCGGCTTCGCCGAGCTTCTTGATCCGCTCCACGATGTCGGCGCGCGCGACCGGATCGACGCCGGTCAGCGGTTCGTCGAGCAGGAGGAGCTCCGGGCGATGCGCGATCGCGGTCGCGAGCTTGACGCGCTGGCGCATGCCCTTCGAGAACCCCTTCACGCGGCGGTCCATCGCCTTCTGCATGCCCATCTCGGCGAGCGCTTCTTCGGCGGCCTTACCGGCGCGCGCGCGGGGCACGCCAGCGAGCTCGGCGAGCGCGGTCACGAGCTCCTTCGCGGTGAGCTCGTCGTAGGTCTTCTCGTGCTCGGGCGCGTAGCCGATCCGGCGGCGGACGTCGACGTCCTCGAACGGGTTCGCGCCGAACACGGCGAGCGAGCCACGCGACGGGCGCACGAGCCCGGCGATCAACTTGATCAGCGTCGACTTGCCCGCGCCGTTCGGGCCGAGCAGACCGACGATGCCGCCCCGCAGCGTCCACGTGATGTCGGAGACGCCGAGCACGTGGCCGTACCACTTGCTGCACGCGCTGGCGGCGATCGGCGCGGTCATGTCGCGCCTCCGACACCCGAGCGCTGCGCAGCATCGAGCCGCCACAGCACGATCGCGGTGGCGAGCGTGATCTGGATCGCGAGCGACGTGATGCTCGCGGTCAACGATGGCATGTCGTAGACGCTCTGGCCCCACGGCGTGACCGGCGCGTCGAGGAGGTGCAGCGTGATCGACTTGACCGACGACGCGATGTCGAGCGCCGCGAGGGGCAGGTGGGTGACCCGGCCGATGCCATAAGCGACCGGGCCGGCGATCAGATACCAGGCCGCCCACACGCCGAGCGCGTAGCGGCGATTCTCGACGAGCGCGGAGAACGCGAGGGGGACGGTCGTGTACGCGAGGGTCGCGAGCCCGCCGATCGCGAGCACCTTCGGGACGAGCCACAGCTGGGTGACGAGCTCGTCGGTGCTGCCGGCGCCGGCGAGGCCGATCCGCATGAGCGCGACCGCGAGCGGCGCGCCGATCAGCACGACACCGAGCAACGCGCCGAGCCCGCCGAGCTTGCCGAACAAGTAATCGATCGGCCGGGTCGAGCGCGCGAAGTAAAACGTGAACGCGCCGCTCTGCATGTCGCTCGCGATCACGGTCGCGCCGATCCGCAGCGTGATGATGAACGCGAGCCGGCCGTACCAGTCGAGCGCGAACGGCAGCGCCATGTTCGCGAACGTCTGCTGGACTCCGCGGCCGAGGTGCCAGCGCTGATCGGTCGCGATGAAGATGAACGCCGCCGCGATCAGCGTGACGATCACCGCGCCGCCGAGCCAGGCCTTGTAACGGAAGAACGTCTGCCAGCCCGCCGAGATCTGGTGGCGCGCGATCACGCGCCAGCGCGTCGACGATGGCCGGCGGGTGCCGACGTAGCGCTTGTAGCCTAGGTCGTGGATCGTCGATTCCGTCATACTCGTTTAGGCCGCCACGTCCTTGTCCGCGCCGACGACGCGCAGGAATGCGGCCTCGACGCTCTCGCGCCGGACCTCGATCCCGCGGATCTGGATCGCGGCATCGCGCGCGCGCCGGAACACGAGCTCGGTCGTCGCATGCGCGGGCAGATCGACCGCGAGCTGGATCGGGGAATTCACGGTGCACGTCGCGCCGGACTCGGTGAGCGCGGCGGCGAGCTTGTCGGCATCGGCTTTGACCTCGACGGTGAGCGCGGTGTCGTCGCCGCGCGCGCCGCGTAGCTCGTCGATCGTGCCGACGAACTTCACGGTGCCCTGGTGCATGATCACCGCGTGGTCGCACACGCGCTCGACGTCGGGTAAGAGGTGGGTCGACAGGATGATCGCGCAGCCGCGGCGCTGCGGCAGATCGACGATCAGCTCGAGCATCTCGTCACGCGAGCGCGGATCGAGGCCGTTCGTCGGCTCGTCGAGGAACAGCAGCTCGGGATCGTGGACGAGCGCTTGCGCGAGCTTCACGCGCTGCTTCATGCCCGTCGAGTAACCCTCGATCGGTTGGTAGCGCTTGTCCTCGAGCCCGGCGTAGTACAGCGCCGCGTGGGCGCGCTGCATCGCTTCGGCGCGGGGCAGGCCGCTGAGCTCGGCGGCGTAGGTGCACAGCTCGACCGCGCTCATCTCGAGGAGCAGCGCTTCTTGTTCCGGCATGTAGCCGACGCGATCGCGGATCGTCGGGCCGTCGGTCGCGGCCGAGAGGCCGAGCACGCTCGCGCGGCCTTCGAACGGGATCAGGCCGAGCAGGCACTTCAACAGCGTCGACTTGCCGGCACCATTCGGACCGAGCAGGCCGATGATGTTGCCGGTGATCGTCGCGTCGACGCCGCGCAGCGCCTGGATCGCGCCGAACCGCTTCGACAGCTGACCGAGCTCGATGATCGTCACGGCAGCACCTCGAGCGTGACCGGCACGACGCCGGCCTCGATCATGTCGAGCTGCTTCGCTGCGGCCTCCGACAGATCGATGATCCGGCCCTTGTTGCCGAACGGACCGCGGTCGTTGATCCGCACGACCACGCTGCGCCCGTTCTTCTGGTTCGTCACCCGCACCCGCGTGCCGAGCTTGAGGGTTCGGTGGGCCGCGGTCAACGCGTGCTTGTCAAAGCGTTCGCCCGAAGCGGTCATCTGCGACTCCGAATAGAACGTCGCGTAGCCGCGGTACATCGACTGCCCGTGCGATGGCTCCTGGACCCGCGCGTGGTGATCGCCACCACCGCAGGCGGCGAGCACGACGATCACGGCGACGACGAGCCGGGTCACCGCGTGCAGTTCGCGCCGAGCGACTTACCGGCTTTGTCGAGGGCGGCCTTGCGCAGGCTCGCTCCGGTGGGGCCGTCACCGAGCTTCGCGCGGCGCTTCTCGCCGTGGCCGGGACCGACGATGTCGCGCAGGTACGCGTCGTGCTGGAACGTGTCGGAGTGCTCGTGCGTGTGGCACTGGCCGGCGCACAGGTTCTCGGGCGGATCGAGCACGATCGCGAGGGGCTTCTCCTGGCCGCCCTTCGCGACGTGGATCGACGCCGGGCCGTGGCAGGTCTCGCACTGGACGTCGCGCAGCGTGTCGTTGTGCGCGAGGTTCGAGCCGCCGGGCTGCTGCCAGCCGGTGACGTGGCAGCCGATGCAGTCGTAGTCGAACTGCTGGCCGCGATCGACGAGCGTCTTCCACGCCTGCGCGTGCACGGTCTTGGTCCAGTACTTCTCGGCCGCGTCGTGGCAATCGCCGCACGACGCACTGCCGACGTAGCTCGGCTTGCCCTTCGCGGCGGGCTCCGGCGCCTTGCCTTCGGCAGCCTTCACGTTCGCGGCGCCGGCGGCGGCGTAGAACGCGGTGACCTCGTCCTGCGCGGTGATCGAGCACGCGAGGCCCTTGCTGATCCTCACTTGATCGAGCGTGAAGTAGCTGCCGGCCGCGGGCACCACGAGCGGTTGCTTCACGAGCTGCGCGCGCTGTGCGGCGACGTCCGCGCGCTCCTTTTGCTTTGCGGCGACGAATGCCTGGTCGGCGGATTTATCGGCAGCGAACCGGGCGAGCTCCGCGTCGCGCGCGGCGAGCTCCTTGTCGAGCTGAGCGATCTTCGCCGTCGCCGCGGCCGGGCCGATCGCGTCGACCAGCGGCGACGTCGCACCGGCCCGCTCGTAGACATCGATCCGGCTCACGATCTGGCCGCGGTTGCCGGGGATGACGAGCCAGCCGTTATCGAGCCTCGTCGGCTCGATCTCGATCGCGTCGGGCTCCGGCGCGTTCTGGCCGAGCCCGGCGATCGCGAGATCGATCCCACCGATCGACTTCGCGAGCGTGATCGCCTCTTTCTTGGTCGACGCCTGCAGCAACGCGACCACGACCTGCGCACCTCGCTCGCGCAGATCCTTCACCGCTTTCTTGCCGGCGGCGACGGGATCGCTGATCGGGACCACGAACGCGTCTTCTGCGATCACGCCGAACACCCCGATCTTCTGGTCGGCCGCCGTCGCGATCAACGCGGGCTTCGTCGGGTACTCGCCGGTCACGTTCGACTCCACGCGTGGGAACCTGACCTTTGTCGCGCCCATCGCGATATCCGCGGGCCCGAGCCCCACGGCGGTGACGGCGAGCTGCTTCTTATAGATGCTGGCGAGCAGGTCGGCCTTGAGGTCCTCCTGCGCGACCAGATGCGCCGGCACCGGGCTCTGCGAATACAGCAGGGATCCCGCGTCGACCACGAACACGGGCCCACCCGCCTTTTCGGCGTCCGCGACCAGCTGGGCCGTGCGGGAGATATCTCCGAGCGGGTCCGAGGTGCAGCCGCAGGGGCCGATCTGGCCGCGGACCTCCGCGAGCGCGAAGATCGTGAAGCTGGGCTTGGTTGGACCGGCCGCAGCGGTTGGACCCGGCTTCACCTCGTCGCGGTGGCAACACGCGATCAGGCCTAAGACGAGGCCCAAACTGAGACAGCGACCGGCCAACCGCCGAAACATCCAGCGCATATAGCACGTTGACACTGCGTGCATGTCTCGGTAGATATTGCCGCTTCCGAAAACCGTAGCTCCCAGCTCGAGGAACGATCTCATGGCCGTAGCGCTCCGCATGTCACGTCAGGGCAAGAAGAAGTCGCCGTTCTACCGCATCGTCGCCGCCGACAAGCGGAAGGCGCGCGACGGCAAGTTCATCGAGCTCCTGGGCACCTATCACCCCACCACGAAGGTGCTGAAGCTCGACAACGAGAAGTACCAGAAGTGGCTCAAGGTCGGCGCTCAGCCGTCCGGCACGCTCAAGGCGATCGTGCATCGCACTGCTCGCGCCGCCACGAAGGCCGCGTAGTCGTGCCGCAGGATCCGGATCTCGCCGAGCTCATCCGCTATCTCGCGGTGAACCTCGTCGACAAGCCGACCGAAGTCCACGTCGAGCTCGTCGAAGAGCGCGCTGCGAACGTGTACGAGCTCGAAGTTGCCGAGTCCGATCTCGGCAAGGTGATCGGTCGCGGCGGCAAGACCGCACGCGCCCTGCGCACGGTCGTCCAGGCCGTCGCGCCGCGCTCGCGCAAGCGCACGCTCGTCGAGATCCTCGAATAAGTACGTCTCCCATGAGCTCGCCGCGCATCGAGATCGGTGGCGTCGCGAGGGCGCACGGGATCAAAGGCGAGGTCGTGATCTTCACGCACGACCCCGACTCGACCACGCTCGGCGACGTCGAGACGATCTTCGTCGGCGGCGTCGAGATGAAGATCTCGAACGCACGCGACACCCACCGCGGCTGGCTGGTCGCGCTGGCCGGTGTAGCGACGCGTAACGACGCCGAGCGCCTCCAGGGCAAGCCGGTCGAGGTCGACCGCACGCAGCTCGAGCTCGCCGAGGAGGACGTCCTGCTCGCCGACCTGATCGGCTGCACGGTCCGTCGCCCGGACGGTTCGACGTGGGGCACGGTCGCGCAGGTCCACAGCAGCGAGTTTCAGGACATGCTCGTCATCCACGACGGAGAGATCGAGCGCCTGTTGCCGCTCGTCGACGAGTTCGTCAAGCAGATCGACCTCGACGAGCGCGTCGTCCACGTCGATCCTCCGGAGGGCTTGCCCGAGAGCAAGCGCAGCCCGGCGCGATGAAATTCACGGTCGTCACGATCCTTCCCGAGCTGATCGAGCCTGCGCTCACCGCGGGCGTGGTCGGCCGCGCGAAGCAAGCGGGGACGATCGAGGTCGGCTGCGTGAACCCGCGCGACTTCACGAGCGACAAGCACCGCACGGTCGACGACACGCCGTACGGCGGCGGCCCCGGGATGGTGATGAAGCCCGAGCCGTTGCTCGCGGCGATCGCCAAGGCAGGCCGGGCAGGCCGGGCAGGCCGGGCAGGCGAGGCGCATCGCATCCTGTTGTCACCGGGCGGCAAGCCGCTCACGCAGGCGCGCGTCCAGGAGCTCGCGAAGCTCGATCACCTGGTGCTCGTGTGCGGGCGCTACGAGGGCGTCGATCAGCGCGTGATCGATTCCGCGATCGACGAAGAGCTCTCGATCGGCGACTACGTGCTGTCCGGTGGCGAGCTCGGTGCGCTCGTGATCATCGACGCGGTTGCCCGCCTCGTGCCCGGCGTGCTCGGCGAACCGACGTCTGCCGACGACGAATCGTTCTCCGCCGGTCTGCTCGAATATCCGCAGTACACCCGCCCGGTCGAGCTCGACGGCCGCGGCGTGCCGAGCGTCCTCGCCGGCGGTAACCACGCAGTCATCGCGGCGTGGCGTCGGTTGCAGGCGATGCAGCGGACCGCGACGCGCCGGCCGGATCTGTGGCGGCGCTATCGCGCGTCGAAGCCCGAGAGCAAGGCGTTCCCGCCGCTCGCCGCACGCACGCACCTCGCGCTCGTTCATCACCCGGTCGTCGATCGCGCCGGCACGGTGATCACGACGGCGCTCACGAACTTCGATATCCACGATCTCGCGCGCTCGTCGATGACGTACGGGCTCGCCGCGCTCCACCTGATCACGCCGGTGACCTCGCAGCGCGACAAGGCCGAGCACATCGCGCGGCTGTGGATGGGCGACGATCAAGGCGAGCATCGCGCGCGCGCACTCGAGCTCGTGCGCACCGCGGACGCGATCGAGACCGTGATCGCCACGCTCCAGGCCGAGACCGGGCACGCGCCGGTGGTGGTCGCGACCTCCGCGAAGGCGAGCTCGTTCCCGGCGGCGCCGCGCCGGACCCCCGCCGAGCTGGTCGCCGAGCACGCGCTCGATCCCGCACCCCTGCTGATTCTTCTCGGGAGTGGCTGGGGCCTGGCCGATGCGCTAATTCCGTCTGTATCTCACATCCTTACGCCGATCGAAGGGGCGAGCGACTGGAACCACCTCTCGGTTCGATCAGCGGGTGCGGTCCTCCTCGACCGACTCTTCGGTCGAGTACCTTGACGAACCTGGCAGTTCTCCCGTAGAACCCCTCGTCCAATCGGCCTGTTAAGGGCCATGCCCAACGGAAGTCGCCATGAGTGCCCAGCGGATTCTCGACTCGATCGAAAAGAGCCAACGTCGGCAGGCGGCCCTGCCGGAATTCCGTCCCGGTGACTCGATCAAGGTCTGGGCGAAGATTCGCGAGGGGGAGAAGACCCGCCTCCAGGCATTCGAGGGTGTGTGCATCCGCCGCGTCTCGAAGGGCTCGCGCTCGACGTTCACCGTCCGCAAGATCTCGTACGGCGTCGGCGTCGAGAGGATCTTCCCGGACAACTCGCCGAACATCGACAAGATCGAAGTGATCTCGCGCGGCAAGGTCAATCAGTCGCGCCTGTACTACTTGCGCGACCTCTCCGGTAAGGCCGCGCGCATCAAGGAGCGCGAGGGCCAGAACGAGCAGGAGACGGCCGAGGCCGCGCCTGCCGAAGCCGCCGCCGCGCCCGCCGATGGTGAGGCTGCACCGGCCGCCGCGCCCGCGGCGAAGAAGCCGCGCAAGGCGAAGAAGTAACTTCCTACTCTTCGTCGTCGGCGCCGAACAGCGTCGCGACGACGAGCTCGACCGCATCGAACGGCTCCGCGCGAACGGTATCTCCGGCCGCAGCTGTGAGCACCACGAGGTAACCCTCGGGGCGCCAGCGATGCACGATCAGCGTCTGTTCGACCGGATCGACGATCCAGTAGTGAGGCACGGCGTTGCGATGCAGGACGTTGAACTTGTCGACGCGATCCCGCTTCGTGTTCGACGGCGACAGCAGCTCGCACGCCCAGTCCGGTTTGATCCGGATCGGTTTGCCATCCGGGCGCTCGGCCACGCGGTCGCGGCGCCAGCCGGCGACGTCGTGGACGTAGACCTCGTGCGTCTCGTATTCGATCTCGGCCTCGCTACCGAACCACCAGCCGCCGGGCCATCGGCCCCCCGGGTTCCGTTGAAACCTGCGACCGAGCACGTTGCCGAACGCGAACTGCGAGGCGCTGTGCTCACCCGATGGACTCGCCTTGTGCACGATCGCACCGTGGATGATCTCGCAACGGTCGACATCGCGCAGATCCGCCGCGGTTGCGACCTGGGTCCGAGGCGCTGCCATGACCTGACTATACGCCGCCGCTCTGATCTTGCAGAGCTGTCCGAAAACCGGACAACATTGCTGTCACACCGATCGGCTACGACGAAGCATGCAGCGCACCATGCCCGATGGCCGGCCCACGACGATCGCGACCGGCGCCGATAACGAGGACGTCGCGGAGACCTATCTGCGCGGCCGCGGTTATCGGATCATCGAGCGCAACTTCAAGACCAAGATCGGCGAGCTCGACATCGTCGCGCGCGAGGCCGGCGTGCTGTGCTTCGTCGAGGTCCGCAGCCGCACGTCCGTTCACTACGGTGACGCGATCGAGTCCGTCGATCACTTCAAGCGCGCGCGGGTCTCGCGGATGGCGCAGCTCTATCTGACGTGGCGGCGGCCGGACTTCGCCTACGTGCGGTTCGACGTCCTCGGGATCACCGGCGACCGCATCACGTTGATCCGCGACGCGTGGCGGCTCTAGCCCGAAACGAAAACAGGCCGCACGAGGCGGCCTGCGCTACTGCCGCGAGAAGCGCTAGCCCTTGCAGAGCGGGTACTGAGAGTTGCCCGTGCGGCCCGAGAGGTTGCAGCACGCGTTCGATGCATTTCCTTCGTCGCACGCCATCGGCTGGGCGAGCACGCCGGTGTCGGGGATAACAACGTAGTCCTTGCAGATGCAGAACTTCTTGCAGCAGAACGGACCGACGGTCACGGCGACGCCGCACGTGAAGCCGAGCGTGCACGGCGACTCGGGAACGCGATCGCAATCGCTGTCGGCCGTGCACTCCGCGGTGCAGAGGCCGCTGTTACCCGCGGGGTAGACCGATCCCGGCGGCAGCTCGCGACCGAGCGGCTCGCGCAGACACGTGCGCGACACGCAGTCGAGCGATGGGGACGCCACGACGACCTCGGACGGCGCCGGCGTCTCGGAACCGAGATCGCAGATGCGCCCGACGGGATTGCTCGTGCACGCGCCGAGCGTGGCGGCGGCTGCGAATCCCAGGACGAGGAAATACCGGGGCGAAGTCATCGGCGCCGATAATAAAGAGCCTGATACCCGAGTCAAGCGAACGGCTGGGGTCATACACGTTGGTGCACCCTGCCGCGCGATCCGTTGCGCGCATGAATGGCAACCACCCGCGTTTCGTGGTGTCCCCTCGGCTTGACACCTGCCATCGGCACGTCGATGATTTCGCCGCCCCACCGCACCCCCTGTGGTGGGACCTCTGGAGGAGCTGATGCAATTGCTTCGTAACGCGTTTCTGGCCGCACTGGCTGTCGTTTTTGCCACGGCAACTGCGCACGCCGACCCCAAGAAGGCGCCTGCCAAGGGCGGCGACATGGAGTTCGAGCCCGAGAGCGCAGCGTCGACGCCACCGTCGAAGACCCTCGAGCGCGCGATCAAGCTCTACGACAAGAAGGACTTCTTCTCGGC
>JBDUAS010000265.1:0-9493 GCA_040004535.1 Deltaproteobacteria bacterium | reverse complement strand
GGAGCTGCTTTTTCACTTCTTCGGGCATGTCGAGCACGACGAGAAAATCGGTCATCGGCTTGGCGAGGTCGATCCCGTCGCGCCGGCTTCGCCGCGCGGAGAGGCTCGCCGAACTATCGGCTTCGCTCGGGTTCGGGCGCTGCAGCGCCCGGGACCACTACTCGGCTTTGTTCTGTTCGCGGAGCTGCTTTTTCACTTCTTCGGGCATGTCGAGCACGACGAGAAAATCGGTCATGGGCTTGGCGAGCTCTTCGGCGACGCCGCCCTGACCGTCGTCGATCACGCTGCGCACCGAGACGACGTCGGTGATGCCGCGGCGCTTGAGGCGATTGACGATCGCGGAGTCGTGGCAGTGGCCGCTGCCGGCGAGGATCACGATCCGGCCGTCGCGGTTCGCTTGCAGCCACTTCGCGGCGGTGTCGGCCATGGTCTCGTCCCAGATCACCTGGACGGTGTAGATCGCGTCTGCGCTCGGCATGTCGGCTGGCGGGCTGCCGCTGCCGCTGCCGCTGCCGCTGCCGCTCCCGGCGCCTGCGCCATGCGGGTTGTGCGGATCGCTGCCGCCGGACATGTCCTCCATCAGCGCGTCGAACCACGCGCGATGTTTCGTGTCATTGAGATCGAGATCCGTGGGTAGCTGGGCGCGCTCGTCGGGCGTCAGCGACGCGAGCCCGTGATGGGCGACCTTCTTGGTCAGCTCCTTCGCGGCGTTGAGCGCGAGCAGCGTCGCGTGACCGTCGACGGCGACCGCGATCGTCGGGCCGTAGAACCCGTAGTCGTACCCCCAGCGGTCTTCCCAGCCCGCGCGCGAGCGCAACGCCATCTCGTCGATTCGCTTCGCCGCGTAGTCGTCGAGCACGCCCTGAAACGGGCGCTGGAACATCTCCATGCCGAGCGCCCGCGGGCTCGAGGCGGGCCACTGCTTCATCATGTGGCGCATGACCTCGAGCTCGACCCAGTGATGGTGCGGGTTCTTGTGCTCCTCGCCGACACAGATCGCGCGCTGGGTCCCGAGCTTGGCCCAGAACGCGTTGGTCTCGACCTGATGGCCGGTCTTCGCATCGAGCACCGTGTAGGGCAGCGCCGCATCCTCGATCCCGCGCTGCGGCTTCGTGGTCCCGGCCTTCGGATGCTCGGGAGGCTGGCCCCCATAACTTCCACCGCACGCTGCCAACATCACGATTGCGAGCGCGCGCGACTGCATCGGCTACCGATGCTACACCACGCGCCGTGGACCTGCCCTACCTCACCGCAGCCCTGCCCGGCATCGGCGGCGTGCTGCGCACCACGCCAGAAGATTTCTTCGTCGACGAAGAGCCCGCCTATCCGCCGAAAGGCGAAGGCGAGCACGTGTTCGTGAAGATCGAGAAGCGCGGGCTCACCACGCAGATCGCGGTCGAGCGGATCGCGAAGGCGCTGAACGTCAAGGCGCGCGATATCGGCGTCGCCGGCATGAAGGACCGCCACGCGGTGACGCGGCAGTGGTTGTCGCTGCCGCCGCCGGTGCAACCCGACGCGGTCGAGGCGCTCGCGCTCGACGACGTCGCGATCGTCGAGGTCGCGCGCCATCCTCACAAGCTGCGCACCGGTCACGTTCGCGGCAACCGGTTCCGGCTCCGGGTCCGCGGCGTGACCGACAATGCGGTAGAGAAAGCACAGGCGATCCTCGCGCGGCTCGCGCAGCCGCCGGGCGCACCGAACTGGTACGGCGAGCAACGGTTCGGGCGCGATGGCGACAACGCGGCGCGCGGCCGCGCGATCGTCAACGGCGAGGGCTTTCCGCGCGACCGCAAGCTCGCGCGCCTGCTCGTCTCGGCGCTCCAGTCCGAGCTGTTCAACCAGTGGCTGACCGCTCGCATGGCCGACGGGCTGTACGAGACGGTGCTCGCCGGCGACGTCCTTCACAAGGTCGGAGGCGGCATGTTCACCTGCGAGGACCCCGCGATCGATACGCCACGGCTCGTCGCCGGCGAGGTCGTGGTGACCGGGCCGATGTTCGGCGATTCGATGCGCGCGGCACCCGACGGGACCCCGGCCGCGGAGCGCGAAGCGAAGATCCTCGCCGACGCGGGGCTCGCGCGCGATTCGTTCAGCGCCGTACGCGCGATCGCAGAGGGCACGCGCCGTGACGCGACGATCGCGGTTGCCGATCCAACAGTGACGCCGATCGACGAGCTGGGCTTGCCCCGGCCCGGCAGCGCTGCGGAAGGGCCGCGCGGTGTTGTCGGCAACCCCGGCAGCGATGCTGCCATCGAGGTCACGTTCTCGCTCCCCGGCGGCGCCTACGCGACCGCGGTGATGCGGGAGCTGATGAAATGATCTAAGGTCCACGCGATGGATCTGTCGGGCCACTTCGTCGCATTTGCTCAGCTCGGCGCCGGCTGGGTGCTCTGGCTCTTGATCGGCCTGTCCGTCGTCTCGGTCGGGGTCATGATCGATCGCGCGCTGTGGTTCCGCCGGCGCGACACCGACACGGAGCGCTTCACGCGCGAGCTCCGCGGCGCGTTCGAGCGCAACGAGGTTGCTCGGCTCGAGACCAAGTACAAGGACGACCCCGCGATCTCGATCCAGGTCGCGATGCGCGGGCTCGCCGAGCGCGATCGGGGCCCGGCCGCCGTCGCCGAGGCGATGCACGGCGAACGCGCCCGCTGGCGCACCGCGGCCGACCGCAACCTGATCGTGCTGGGCACGCTCGGCAACAACGTCCCGTTCATCGGCCTGTTCGGCACGGTGCTCGGCGTGATCAACGCGTTCGAGCACCTGCGCGAGAAGACCGCACTGGCCGAGGACCGCACGCTCGACCTGATCGCCGAGGCGCTCGCCGCGACCGCATTCGGCCTGATGGTCGCGATTCCCGCCGTGATCGCGTTCAACTACTTCTCCCGCAAGCTACGCGTGCTCCTCGGCGGCGCCGATCAGGCCGCGCACACGGTGCTCTCGCTCGTCCACGGCGCCGATGCCGAGAAGCTGAACCCGATGCCAGAAACGAGTGGCGCGAGTGGCGCGAAGGCGGAGGATTAGGTGGCCGGCGGCGCGAGCCTCTACGACGACGACGACGCGACGCCGGCGATCACCGACATCAACGTGACGCCGTTCGTCGACGTCGTGCTCGTCCTCCTCGTCGTGTTCATGGTGACCGCGAAGTTGATCGTCGCGCGTGGCGTCGACATCGACAAACCCAAGGCGGCGACCGGCGGCGAGGTCCAGAGCACGCTGCGCGTCTCCGTCGCGCAAGATGGCCAGCTCTACGTCAACGGCGATAAGTTCGACGACGACGCGAAGGCGATCGCGAGGATCAAGGCGATCGCGGCGACGACGTCGAAGCCCAAGGCGATCATCGCCGGCGATCGCAAGACTGCGTACGGTGGCGTGATGCGCGCGATCGATCTCGTGCAGCAGGCTGGCGTCACCGCGATCGCGCTCGAGAACGAACGCCCGTGACCAAGCCGTGCCCGTGTGGCAGCGGCAAGCTCGGCGACGCGTGCTGCGATCCGATCCTCGCGGGCGCGCGCAGCGCCGCGACCGCACTGGAGCTGATGCGCTCGCGCTACTCCGCGTATGTTCGCGGCAACGTCGACTACTTGCTCGCGACCCACGCGATCGACGACGACGCCGGCCCCGTGGCGCCGAGCGCGCGGCGCCGCGAGATCGAGCTCTTCACGCGCGCGACGCTGTGGCTCGGGCTCGAGATCATCGCGACCGAACGCGGCGGTAAACGCGACGATGATGGCATCGTCGAGTTCGTCGCTGCAGGCGTGACACGCGGCAAACCATTTCGCCAGCACGAACGTTCGCGGTTCCGGCGGAGCAGCGACGGCGCCTGGCTCTACGTCGACGGCGACCTGCGCTGATCATTTGCAACCGGGTCGGGTGGGCTGTTGTCGCACGGACATGGAGCTCCGCGACTCTCTCGAGCTGTCGACGTGGCGGCACGCCGCCGGCACGCTGAAGCCGTGGGTGCGCGTGGTGCTCGTGCTCGCGTGCATCGCGACCGTGATGTTGCCGGTCGCGGGGTCGCGCGTGCTGTGGTTGCAAGGCGGCGAGGCAAGCGGCGTCCCCGACTGGCTGTTCCAGAACGGCCTGGCCGTCGTCGCGATCGCCGGTCTCGCGATCGCGGCGTATCCGCGCTTCGCGCTGTCGCGCTACGTCCGGCTCGCGGTGCTGTTGCCGCTCGTCCACCTCGTGATCGTCGCGCTCACGTGGCCGGCGTGGCTCGCGATCTCGAACAAGCTCGCGACCGTGCGCGAGGATTATTACCTCGCGCGCACGATCCCGCTCTCCGCGATCATCGCGGGCGAGGTCGTGATCGTCGGCATCGCCGCGTGGTGGATCGCACGCTCGCGGCGCGACACCACGGCGAGCCACGCGTTCGTGATGATCGCGCTCGTCGATCTGTTGTTGCTCGGCCTGTGGCTCCCGCTCGTCGCTTGGGCGACGACGCGCGGCACGTGGCGGATCGAGAACGATCCGAGCTTCACGCTCGCCCACCCCGCGCGGCTCGCCGCCTACATCGTCGCGCCACCGCTCGCCGCCGCGATCGCGTTCAGCTCGATCACGATCGGTCGTTCCGAGATCGCGAAGGACTATCGCGCGCAGTACCTCGGCGTGATCGCGACGCTGTTCGTCGCCGCGTTCCTCGTGCGCTTCGATTCGGTGCCGTCCGCCTGCGTCGTCTACGCGAACTTCACCCACGTGCTGCTCGGTGCGATGGCCGTCGCCGCCGCGGCACCGCTCGTGATCGGCATCGCGATGTGGTGGCACGGCCGCGCGCTTCGCCACCGGCTCGCCGGCGATGCCGGCGCGATCCTCGGCGTCGTCGTGCGCGACGATCCGGACGAGCCCGTGATCGCCTGCTACGAGGTCGCGACCTGGCTGCGACCGCCCCGCGCACGCGTGCGGTCGTTCGTCGTGGCGACGCCGACCGGCGAGGTCCCGGTCTCGGGTGCGCGCCTGATCGCGCCGATCGATCCGGCGACGACCGCGCTGCGCGTCGGCGAATCGTTCGGCGTGTTGCGCGCCGGCGATCCGATCACGATCTCCTCGTCACGCTCGCTCACCCGCGGCGGCGCTCCGTTTCGCGAGTCCGCCGGCCCGCTCGTCGGCGCGGATCCGGTGATCGCACCGTACGGCCTGCCACATCTTACCTTCTCGGATCTCGCGCTCGCGCTGTGGCGTCCGACGGTCGCGTACCTCGTGATCCTCGTCGTCGTCGCCGCTCCTGCACTCGCGGCACTCGCGGCCTCGCCGCGGTGACTCTGCTACGCTCGGCAGGTGCGAACGGAGCCGTTGCCCACCGAGCCCGCCGGGCCGTGGTGGGAATCCCCGTTCGTGCTCGCGCTCGCCGGCGCGATCGCGATCCACTTGTTCGTGGGTACGTTCGGCGATGCGCTCGTCGTGCTCAACCCGTCACGTCCCGAGCCGCCGGCCCCACCGAAGCTCGAGCTCGTCGACGTCGAGGTCCCGCCGGTCGTTCAACCGCCGCCGCCTCCGGTCACACCCGATCCGCCGCCACCCGAGCCGCCGCCGGAACGCCCCGCGGTCGTGCCGCAGCACGTCGCGAGTCACCCGCCGGTCCACGCCGCCGAACCACCTCCGCCGGCCGAACCACCCCCGACCACCGCGCCCACGAGCACGGAGGGCGGCGGTCCGGTCGTCGCGATGGCCGACGTCGCTCCGGGCGCGACCGGCGTCGCGGTCGCGAAGGGTCCGACCGTCCAGCACGTCGGCCACGGAGGACTCGGCACCGGCACGGGCGCCGGGACGGGCAGCGGCGCCGGTGAGATCGCCGCGATGTCGGTCGCGACGATCAAGACCCGGGCGTTGCCTCGCGGCGACTACTCGTACGAGGAGTCGAAGGACTACCCCGCCGATGCGCGCCGGCTTGGCATCGAAGGCAAGATCCGAGTGAAGCTCGTCGTCGACAACACGGGCGCCGTCAAATCGGCCCAGTTGCTCAACAAGCTCGGTTACGGGCTCGACGAGCTCGCGTTGGCGCGCGCGACCAGGATCGCGTTCGATCCGGCGAAGGACAGCGACGACAAGCCGGTGGCGTCGGTCGTCGTCTGGACGTTCAACATGGCGCTCCCGAAGTAGTTTACAATGGCGGTTAATGCGTCGTTGGGGGCTGCTGTTAGCTACGGGTCTGTGTATTGCTCTGGCTATCGCTGTGGCCCCGCGTGTCGCGGCCGCGCAGGCCATGCCGCCCGCGGATCGCGCGATCGACATCGAGAACTTTGATTACTCGATCGGACCCAAGACGTTCTTCTCGGTCGATAACGGCGCGATCGCCGACAAGAAGCAGCTCGCGCTCGACGCGCTCGTCACGTTCCTGTCGAACCCGTTCGTGATCTACAACACGGTCGATAACGGCACGCAGATCGGGACGCAGCGCGACCAGGTGGTGTCGTCGCTGACCGAGATGCAGCTGACCGCCGCGTACGGCATCACCGACAAGATCCAGCTCGGCGCGAACCTCCCGTTCGTGTTCTCGCTCGCGGGCGATGGCCTCGATCCGACGACCGGCATGCACGCGCCGCAGGGTCTGCAAGTCACCGGGCTCGGCGACCTGATCGTCGAAGCGAAGATGCGTCTCTGGGAGAACCAGGACATGCGGCTCGCCGCGATCGGCGGCGTGTCCCTTCCGACGAGCGTCGGCAGCGACGGCTCGCAGTTCATCGGCGATGACTTGCCGACGCTGCGCGGCCGGATCGCGTGGCAGTGGTCGCACGATCGGTTCTCGTTCGGCGCGAACGGCGGCTTCATCTTTCGCAAGCCGCGCACCGTGTACTCGAGCACGATCGGCCAGCAGCTGGTGTGGGGCGTCGGTGCCGCGTTCTCCGTGACGCCGAGGTTCAACCTCGTCGCCGAATCATTCGGCCGCACCGGCATGACGTCGTTCGCGGTCGACGAGAGCCCGCTCGAGGCGCTCGGCGGCTTGCGCGTCATGGTCACCAACTCGGCCGCGGTCGTCGTCGGCGGCGGCGCCGGCCTCGATCGCGCGATCGGCGCACCGAACGCGCGGTTCTTCGTCTCGGTCGGGTTCGCGCCCGACATCCGCGACTCCGACGGCGACGGCATCGAGAACTCGCGCGACAAGTGCCCGCTCGTGCCCGAGGACAAGGACGGGTTCCAGGACGAAGACGGTTGTCCCGACGACGACAACGACGGCGATCGCCGCCCCGACGCGGTCGACAAGTGCCCGAACGCGGCCGAGGACATCGACGGCTTCGAGGACGACGACGGTTGCCCCGACCTCGATAACGACAAGGACGGGATTCCGGATCTCCAAGACAAGTGCCCCGACGATCCGGAAGACGGCAAACCGCCGTTCCCGCACGACGGTTGCCCCGCCTACAAGCACGACTCCGACGGCGACGGCATCCCCGACGACCGCGACGCCTGTCCGCTTCAGGAAGAGGACAAGGACGGCTTCGAGGACGGCGACGGCTGCCCCGAGCTCGACAACGACGGCGACGGCATCCCCGACGATCAGGACAAGTGCCCACTGTGTCCCGAGGACAAGGACGGCTTCGAGGACGCGGACGGCTGTCCGGACCTCGATAACGATCACGACGGCATTCCCGACGCGCAAGACAAGTGCCCGAACGATCCGGAGACGATCAACGGTGTGAAGGACGACGACGGCTGCCCCGATACCGGAGGCTTGCAGGTCGTGACGCTCGACGGAGATCGGATGGACGTCACGAAGCTGCCGACGCTCGATCACGGCGGGCTCTCGGCCGCGGGCCAGATCATCGTCCAGGAGATGGCGCTGACGATGCTGTCGCATCCCGAGATCACGAAATGGTTGATCGCGGTCGCGCTACCGACCAAGGCCGATGCGCAGAAGCTCGCCGATGCGATCAGGGCGCGGCTCGCGCAGCGCAACGTGACGGCCGTCGACATCCTCGCCGCCGCCGGACCCGCGAAGCTCGGCGCGGTCGTTCAGGAGCGCGCCGAGGCGAATGCGCCGATGGTCTGCCCGGCGAACCTGGTGGCCAAGCCCAGGCCCGCGGCGTCGCTGCCTGCAGCTACGCCCACTGCGCCTCCCGCTGCGCCCTCGAACTAGTTAAGCTCGGGGGATGCGGAGTGTCGTCGTCTTCGCGCTGAGCGTGCTCGCCGCATGCTCGAGCGAGCCCTCCGGCGATCTCGATTGGATGGCGAGCCTGCCGGACGCCACGAGCCTCGCCGCGCTGACGATTCCCGGCACGCACGATGCCGGTGCGATCCACGAGCCGGCCTCGGGCATCGCGAAGACCCAGACGCTGACGTTCGCGGAGCAACTCGACGCCGGCATCCGCTACTTCGACGTGCGCTGCCGGAACTTCAACGATCAGTTCCTCATCTATCACGGATCGATCGATCAGGATCAGACGTTCGACGACGTGCTCGCCGCGATGTACGCGTTCCTCGATGCGCATCCGCACGAGACGTTGATCGTGTCGGTCAAGGAAGAGCTCGCCGCGCAGGGTGGGACGCTCACGTTCGAGGCACTGTTCGATCAATACGCCGCGCGCGATCCGGCGCGCTGGTTTCTCGAAAACCGGATCCCGACGCTCGGCGAGGCGCGCGGCAAGCTCGTGCTGCTCCGCCGGTTCGATGCGACCCCTTCGACAGTGGGGCTCGGCATCGCCGCCGCTCCCGCGGTGTGGACCGACAACGCCACGTTCGAGATCGCCGGGCCGCCGGTGCTCCACATCGAGGACAACTACATCGTCACCGACGACGCGCTCAAGTGGTCCGCGATCACCTCCCTCTTCGGGGAGGCGACGTCGCTGAATGATCCGTCAGCGTTGTATCTCGCGTATACGAGTGGCTATCAAATGCTCTCCGGTCTCCCCAACATCCCGAGCGTCAGCGACACGATCGACGCGATGCTCGACTCGTACTTCGCGACCGCACCGATCGCACGCTACGGCGTCGTCGTGATGGACTTCGCGACCGCGGCGCGCGCGCACGCCGTGCTCTCGAAGAACTGACCCATGGCGTCGATCGTCAGCATTCGCGGCGTCTCGAAGACGTACGCCAGCAAGGTCACGGCGCTGAAGACCGTCGATCTCGAGATCGAGCGCGGCGAGATCTTCGCGCTACTCGGCCCGAACGGCGCCGGCAAGACGACGCTGATCAACATCGTGTGCGGCATCGTCCGGACGAGCAGCGGCAGCGTGATCGCCGACGGCCACGACATCGTGAAGGACTTCCGTGGCGCGCGCTCGAAGATCGGGCTCGTACCGCAGGAGCTCTCGACGGATGCTTTCGAGAGCGTGTGGGCGACCGTCAGCTTCTCGCGCGGCCTGTTCGGCAAGAAGCGCGACGACGCGCACATCGAGAAGGTGCTGCGCGGGCTGTCGCTGTGGGACAAGCGCAACGCGAAGATCATGACGCTGTCGGGCGGCATGAAGCGCCGCGTGTTGATCGCGAAGGCGCTGTCGCACGAGCCGACGATCCTGTTCCTCGACGAGCCGACCGCGGGCGTCGACGTCGAGCTCCGCCA
>JBDUAS010000541.1:0-2838 GCA_040004535.1 Deltaproteobacteria bacterium | reverse complement strand
CGCTACGTCGACATGGCGCGCCAGGCCGCGACGCGGATGAACCAGCTCGTCGATCAGCTGCTCGATCTCGCTCGCTCGCAGGCCGGCCCGATCACGGTCTCGGCGGCGCCCGTCCAGCTCGATCGGCTCGCGCGTGAGGTGATCGACCGGTATCGCCAGGCCGCCGCGAACAAGCAGCTCACGATCGTGATGAGCACGTCGGCGGACGACATCTCGATCGTCGGCGATCCCGAACGACTCTCGCAGGTTCTCGGCAACCTCCTGACGAACGCGATCCGGTTCGCGCCCGCGAACGGCATCATCGACGTCGAAGTGTTCGGGCCGCCGCTGTCGGAAGACGCGGTCGGCGTGTCGGTCCACAACTCCGGAGAGCCGATCATGGCGGAGGATCGCGAGCGGATCTTCGAGCCGTTCTCGGCGTCGAGCCGGCGCGTCGGTGGCACCGCGCTCGGGCTCGCGATCTCGCGTACGATCATCGAGGCCCACGGCGGCCGGATCTGGGTCGAGTCCGACACGCAGGGCACCAAGTTCGTGTTCACGCTGCCGGTCTCGCAGCGCTCCGAGGAGCTCACCCAGCCGATCGTGATCGAGCACGGCGAGCCCGCGCGGCGTCGCGGTCTGGGCGACAACGCGGTCGCGCTCGTCGTCGATGACGACCCGCGCCGCGCGCTGTTAATCAAGGGCTTATTGATGTCGTTAACGGAGCGCGTCCTCGTCTGTCACGACGTCGACAGCGCGCTCAGTACCGCGCGCGCCGAGCACCCTGCCCTCGCAGTGGTCGCCGGCGCGATGAACGATGCGATCGCACTGCTCGCGATCTTCGAGCACGACCCCGATACCCACAAGACCGCCGTGATGGTCGTCGGCGAGGAGAAGCGCCGCACCGATCTGCTCGCGGCCGGCGCCGACGACTTGCTCGAGTTCCCGATCCAGCCGGCGCAATTCCGCGAGGCGTGCTTGCGCCTGGTCGAGAGCGGCCGGCGCGAAGCGCCGCGCGTCCTGATCGTCGACGACGATCCGTCGATTCGTCAGATCTGTCGCGAGGTCCTCGAGCTCGGCGGTTATCAGGTGCGCGATGCGGGTTCCGCGACCCAAGCGCTCGCCGAGGCGCGCCGGTTTCGCCCCGACATGATCGTGCTCGACGTGCTGATGCCGGTGAACGACGGGTATCGCACCGCCGAGATGATCCGTGCCGACCCCGCGATCGGCATGCCGCCGATCATGTTCCTGTCCGCACGCGGCGACACCGCCGACAAGGTCCGCGCGTTTCGCAGCGGCGCCGAGGACTACATGGTCAAGCCGTTCGACGCCGCCGAGCTGCTCGCCCGCGTCGCGAAGGCGCTCGATCGCCAGGCTCGCGAGCTAGGCGCTTCACCGACGACGCAGCTCCCCGGCGCCGACGCGATCCAGGCCGAGATCGAGCGCCGGATCGGCGATGCCGGGTCGGTCGCCTGCTACCTCGACCTCGACAACCTGAAGGCGTTCAACGACTACTACGGCTACGCGAAGGCGAACGCCGTGATCCGCCAGACCGGCGATGTGATCCGCTACGTCGTCCAGCGGTTCGGCACGCCGGTCGACTTCATCGGTCACATCGCGGGCGACGACTTCGTGTTCGTGACGAGCGCCGAGAAAGCCGATGTCGTGTGCCGCACGTTGTGCGAGCGCTTCGACTCGCTGATCAAGCTGTACTACGACGTCGGCGATCGCCATCGCGGCTACATCGAGACCAAGGATCGGTTCGGCGTCATGCGGCGCTTCCCGATGATGAGCGTCTCGGTCGCGGCGATCTCGCTCGCGCGCGCGAGGACCTATGCCGGCCTCGCCGAGCTCGCTGCGGTCGGCAAGCGCACCGCGAAGGCGATTCCGGGCTCGAGCTACGTGCGCGACGGCCAGACGATGGCGGCCGTGGTCGCGACTCCGACGAGCTAGCGCGGCTCAGCGAACCGCGAGCGCGATGATCACGCCGGCCATGATCGCGATCAGCGCGAGCGCGATCCACAGGCCGCGATACGTGTGGATCACGACCTTCGCGGTGCCGGACGGCGGCCGCAGCGCGCTCGCGTACTGCATGCCGAGCTGGCCGATCGTGGGCGAGCCCTTGTTCGGGGTCGAGCTTATCGGCACGGTCAGATCATCCTCGACGAGCTCGGGAACGTCGGGCAGATCCGTCGGCGTTGCCTCTGGCAAGATCGGCGGCAGCGGCGGCATGCCGGTCATCGGCGGCAGCATCGTCGGTACGACCGGGGTGAGGTCCTCGCGCTCCTTGCGCCGCGCCTCGGCCTCGATCCGCGCCATGAGCTCGGGATCGGTGCGGACGCGACTCGAGGCGCGCGCGAAGCGCTGGCTCTTGGTCAGCCCGGTGCGCCCGAAGGCGCGCATCGCGCCGATGATCGCGGAGTCGCCGATCACTTCGCCCATCGCGCGCGCCACGGCTTCGAGCTCGCGCGCCATCTCGCCGGCGGACTGAAACCGACGATCTGGATCGACGTCGAGCGCGCGCTCGATGATCGCCTCGAGCGCCTGCGGATAATGCGCGACGATCCGCGACGGTCGCGTGTACTCGGCCTTCGTGATCCGCTCCAGCGTGATCAGCTCGGAGCTGCCGATGAACGCGCGCTCCATCGTGGTCAGCTCGTAGAGCACGATGCCGAGCGCGAAGATGTCGGTGCGGTGATCGACCGGCTGGCGCAACACCTGCTCGGGCGAGAGATAACCGAACTTGCCCTTGAGCGTGCCCCCGACGGTCTTCGTCACGCGCTTGGCCGACTTCGCGATGCCGAAGTCGATCAGCTTCACGCCGCCCTCGTAGCCGATCATGATGTTCGACAGCGAGAC